>JAKOSS010000468.1 GCA_029777145.1 Acidobacteriota bacterium
CAGGAATTCGTAACCGTAATGAGTATCAAGCAGATCACCGTCCGCGGTGCGCGCCAGCATAATCTCAAGAACATAAACGTCGACATCCCGCGCGACTCGTTTACCGTAATCACGGGCCTTAGCGGGTCCGGAAAATCGTCGCTCGCGTTCGATACGATCTACGCCGAAGGCCAGCGCCGTTATGTCGAATCGCTTTCCGCCTACGCCCGTCAGTTTCTCGATCAGCTTGAAAAACCCGACGTCGATTCGGTTGAAGGACTGAGTCCGGCGATCTCGATCGAACAAAAGACCGTTTCGCGTTCACCCCGTTCGACCGTCGGCACGGTCACCGAGATCTACGATTATCTTCGTCTCCTTTTCTCGTCGATCGGCCAGCCGCACTGCCATCAATGCGGCGAGGCGATCACGCGCCAATCATTTGAACAAATAGTCGCGAACATCCTCGATCTTCCGGAAGGCGAACGGGTCATGATCCTCGCGCCGATCGTCCGCGGGCGCAAGGGCGAATTCAAGAAGGAGCTTGAAAAACTCCACAAGGACGGTTTCATCCGCGCCCGGATCGACGACGAATTGCGTGCGCTCGACGAAGAGATCCGGCTCGACAAACGCCGAAACCACACGATCGAGGTCGTCGTCGATCGGTTGCTGATCAAGGGCGGCGTCAAAGAACGGCTCACGGAATCGGTCAAAACGGCGCTGAAACTGACCGGCGGCGCGGTCCTCATCTCGATCGTCGACGGCGACGAGAAACTTTATTCGGAGAAAATGGCTTGCGTCGCGTGCGGCGTGAACATCCCGACGCTCGAACCGCGTTCGTTCTCGTTCAACTCGTCGTTCGGCGCCTGCAAGCGATGCGGCGGACTCGGAATCGTCGCCGAGATCGACGCCCGAAAATTGATCCCCGATCCGACGATCCCGGTTTCGAAACAACCGTTCCTCGACGGCGTGGACAAGATGGCGTCGACGGTTCTTCGCGCGGCGATCGACGGCATCATCCGCAAGGCGAACAAGAAGAAAAAGACCTCCGCGTCGCTCGACGATGCCTTCGGCGACCTTCCGGCGGATATTCGCGAATCGTTCTTCAATGGCGTTTCCGGAAAGGTCCCGATGAAATGGGGCGAGAGCTATTATGACTCGGATTGGAAGGGCGCGGTCCGCTTCCTCCGCGAACGGATGCATAATTCGACGTCCGAGAAGATCCGCGTCGCGCTGGCCGATTTCATCGCACCGGGCGTGTGCCCCGACTGTCACGGCAAGCGCCTGCAGCCGGAGAGTTTGGCGGTTCGGATCGGCGGACTCGGGATCGGCGATTACACCGCGCTGCCGATCGACGAGGCGCTCGTCAAGTTCGACGAGATCGTGCTTAATCCGCGCGAAGAAAAGATCGCCGGACTCGTACTGCGTGAGATCAAGGATCGGCTGCGATTCCTCAATTCGGTGGGACTCGGCTATCTGACTCTCGATCGCTCGTCGGGGACGCTTTCGGGCGGCGAGGGACAGCGGATCAGGCTCGCGACGCAGATCGGATCGTCACTGCGCGGCGTTCTTTACGTGCTTGACGAGCCTTCAATCGGACTTCATCCGCGCGACAATCAGCGGCTTCTCGATACGCTGCACCGTCTTCGTGATCTCGGGAACACGGTGCTCGTTGTCGAGCATGACGAGGAGACGATCGCGAAGGCCGATTACGTCGTCGATCTCGGCCCGCTGGCCGGGACGCACGGTGGGGAAGTCGTCGCCGTCGGATCGCCTGAAGACATCGCATCGGCCGAAGCGTCCATCACGGGCAAGTATCTGAAGGGCGAGCTGAAGATCGAAGTGCCCGAATGGCGCCGGCTCGCAAGCGGCCACAACATCGTCGTCAAGGGAGCGAGGGCGCACAATCTCAAGAACATCGACGTCAAATTCCCGCTCGGGTTGCTGACGGTCGTGACCGGAGTTTCGGGAAGCGGGAAATCGACGCTCGTCGGCGATATCCTTTACCCGGCGCTGGCGAAGCATGTATACGACTCGGCCGGAAACCCGCTCGAGCACGATTCGATCGACGGACTCGAACTCGTCGACAAGATCATCGAGATCGACCAGTCGCCGATCGGCCGCACGCCGCGCTCGAATCCGGCGACGTACACCGGCGTCTTCACGCCGATCCGCGAGCTTTTTGCGATGCTGCCCGAATCCCGCGAACGCGGTTACAAGGCGGGACGGTTTTCGTTCAACGTCAAGGGCGGACGATGCGAAGGCTGCGAAGGCGACGGCATGAAGCGGATCGAGATGAACTTCCTGCCGGACGTTTACGTGACATGCGACGTCTGCCGCGGCAAGCGCTACAACCGCGAAACCCTCGCCGTGAAATACAAGGGGCTGTCGATCGCGGATCTTCTCGAAACGACGATCGAGGACGCGCTCCCGCTGCTCGAGAACATCCCGACGATCAAAACGAAGCTGCAAACATTGCTCGACGTCGGACTTGGGTATATCCAGCTCGGGCAGTCGGCGACGACGCTTTCGGGCGGCGAGGCCCAGCGCATCAAACTCGCGAAGGAACTTTCGAAACGCGCGACCGGAAAGACGATCTATATTCTCGACGAACCCACGACCGGACTGCACTTCGCCGACGTTCACAAACTTCTCGACGTGCTTCAGAAACTCGTCGATACCGGGAACACCGTGATCGTCATCGAGCACAACCTCGACGTCATCAAGTCCGCCGACTATCTGATCGACCTCGGTCCCGAGGGCGGCGAACACGGCGGCCGGATCGTCGCCGAGGGGACGCCCGAAGAAGTCGCGCGCGTCCGCAAATCATTCACCGGACAGGCTTTGCGGGCGGTACTTGGGTAGTCGGTAGTTGGTAGACCGTAGTCGGTAGATGGTAGACAGAAGACGGTAGAAGCTAGGCGGTAGAAGGTAAGCGGTAGGCAGCAAACAGGTGACGGGCGTTCGGCTTCTCGCTGTCAGTTTTCCGCTCTCAGTTATCAGCTACTTTCGGAATCAAAATTCAGACGGTCGGTCTGTTCCTAAAAGCTGATAATGAATAGCTGCTGGCTGATGACAGGTGATGATGAAGTTGACCAGTTCAATTTTCGGCTACTATCTACCGCCTACCGCCTACCGCCTACCGCCTACCGCCTACCGCCTACCGACCACCGACCACCGACTACCGACTACCGACTACCGACTACTGCTCACTGCTTACTGCTCACTGCTCACTGAATAGATTTCCGCCTCGACGATTCCCAGTTTCCTTCCGCCCCCTTTGTTCGCCGAAGACGTCGGATCGGGCTGACCGGTTATCTCGATGACATTTCCGAATGCGTCGCGGTTTGAAGCATCACCTGTCAGCTCTATGGACAAAAACGATCCCGTCGCTGCGGGAAAAGTGAACGTCACGTACCCGAGACTTCTTGTCGTCATGCCCTCAAAGACGACCTTGTCGTCGATCTTGATCCGGATCGGGTAACTCTGAGTTCGCCAGCCGACGAATTTCACAACCAACTGAGCGACGCGTTCGGGTTTTGAAAATCGATATCGTATCCACGCGGTTCCCGACTTTCCGTCGCTCAGCCAATCGGTCGTCTCGACATCGTCGATCGTGTTTGCTGCTTTGTCAGTGTTTGAACCGGCCTCGACGTTCGCGATCCCGACTGCGAACCTCGTTTGCACGAACGATTCGCCCGCCGGCGTCGCGCCGCGATCGAAATTTGACGGAAGACCTTCGGACGGAAACCAAGTCGAGAGCCCACTGATCGAACGGGCCGGTTTTGATATCAAACTCACCGACGCCGGACGAAGCTTGCCGGAAGTTGCCGAAACCGTGATCGGACCCGACTTCGTCGTCGAACGGACGATCACGCGGTTGACGCCGTTTTCTACCGGCAAACTCTTGGAAAGAATGTAGTTATCGGGACCCTGCGCGATACCGCCGCGCCATTCGGCCGCGCCGGTGAGTTTGAAATCGATCATGTCGAGCGCCGTCGGGCAGCGGTGTCCGTTGCGGTCGACGACCTCGACGTCGACAAGCGCGACATC
>JAKOSS010000469.1 GCA_029777145.1 Acidobacteriota bacterium
CCTTTGGAGTTGGCCGGCACGGACCCGAGCCCGGTTCCGTCGTAATAGAACGAGACGTCGGGCATCGACGAGTCTGAATAGTCGCGTGTGACGAGCCGGTTCAGATGATCGTAGGTGGCCGTAATCGTATTGTTTCGGGCGTCCGTCGTTGACGTGATGTTCGAGTTGTCGTCGTAAATGTATTTCACCGACCACTGGTTGTTACCGGTGATCGGATCGGCGTATCCGGATCCGGAGAACGCCGAGTTCGCGTCCTGCTCGACCTGACGTCCGTAAAGAAGACGGCCAAGCGAGTCATGCATGAAGAAGCGGGTCTGGTCGCCCTGCGTCGTCTTGCGGACGTTACCGAGAGTGTCGAAGACATAATCCGTCGCCAGGTTCGAGTTGTCGGGATCTTCGATGACGCGGACCATCCGTCCGAGTGCATCAGTGATGCCTTCGCGTTTCCGGCCCGCCTGGTCGGTGACGGTCTTGGTGATCCCGATGACGCCCGAGGTCGAGATCCCGTACGACATCTCAACAGTCGAGGAGTCAGGTGACGTTACCGCCGTGACGCGTCCCCAGTCGTCGTAGGTCGGAGTCGTCCAGAGTTTGGATTCTCCGGTCGTGTATGGATTGCTGGACCGTTTGACGCGGCCCATCGTGTCGAACTCGGTCTCGACGAAGACGTCACCGGTCGTTTCGACCGACTGACCTTTTTTGTTCCGGCCAAGTCCATCCAGCCAGGTGTAACCTTCCTTCCAATTGACAGAATCGATCTGCGTTCGGGTCTTCACGTACCGCTCTGAATCCGAATAGACACCGTTCGAATCCGGTTCGCCATAGACGAATTGGGTCACGTGACCGTTGGGAGCGGTCTTTGAGGTCGGGCGGAGGGTCGCCGCGTCGTAGGCGATGGTGGTTACGGCCCCGTTGATGTCGGTTGTCGTCAGCGGAAGCCCCGTCGTCGCATCGTATGTAATGCTGGTCGAGAATCCGGTACTTGAACCGTGGGTGCCATTGGTATCCGCCGCCGGACCGGTGATCGATACCGGGAGGGCGAAATGGAGATAGTTGCCGGCGGAGTAGGTGGTCTCGGTGAGATTCGACAACGCGTCCCAAACCTTACGGTTGTTGCCGAAGTTGTCGAACTGGGCATGGGTCGCGGTATAGGCGGACGAGTTCGTCACGATGCCTTTGGTGCTGTCCCAAACCCGTACCGTATTGACGTTTCCACGGTAGTTGCTGTTCGGGTCGGTCCAGTTCGTTTCGCTCGATGCTGCCGTGATCAGCCCATAATGCGAGGTGTCGTCGATGGTGTTCTCGGCCCTCGCAACGGGAGATCCGCTTCCGTCCTTCACAACCGTGGATGTCACGAGACCGACCATGTTCTGACCGAGATAGTACGAGGCCGTCGAAGAGTACGCCGAGTCGTAGATCAGGTGCGTCGTTTCGGCAATCTTCAACGGTGTCGAAGGCACCGAAGAGGGAAGTGTCGGAGGCGTCGCGGTCGGAAGCGAGGACGGTGTGATCGAATTGCCGCCCGAAACGACTTCGAACGCATAGGCCGTCGCCTTGTCCCTAAGCACCGGCGTTTCTTTCTGGCCGAGATCTCCGGCGTATTCATAGATCGCCGTCGAAGAAAGCCCCGCGCCGCTTGAATCGTAGACGATCGAATCCTCGCGCAGTACGCGCGGATGGCGGCCGTTCGTGCTTTCGGTCCAGTAGATCAGTTTTTGTGTCTGAAGAACACCGGTGCTCGTGAAATTAAACTCACGGTACGGCATTCCCGTCAGCGCGCTGTCGAAACCCCACAGGGCGTCGGAGTTGCCGCGATGGAGGAAACGGACATCGGTCGTGTCGTCCGGATTGGTCGTGGTCACGATGTATTGCGTCGATCCGTACGCATAAGTGTCGTAGGTCCAATGCGACGGGGTACCCGATCCGGCCGTTTCATAGATCTTCCGGTCGGTGACGCCGCGGTTTGCCTGGGCGTAGACGCTCACGGTATCTGCAAGCGGATCGATCTGCGAATACTCATAACGGTCCTCGCCGCCGGTCGGAAAGTAAATCCGGTCGATTTCGCCGTAGACGTTGTACGTGAAACGGTATTTCTCTCCCGTGGGAAGCTCGACGGCGTAGAGGACGATCGGGTTGAAAACTCCGCTTGTGTCAACGATCCACTCGTCCCACTGGGAAGCAAAAAGAAAACCGTCCTCCCTCAGCTGCCAGCCATTGGAATCCTGATATCTGTCGCCCAGGTATTGGAGCTCGTCGCTGTAGTTTGTCAGCGCGCTCTCGCCTTCGCTGCTTCCCTTGAGTTGACGCCAGTACAGTTTGAAAACGATCGGATCTTCGCCCG
>JAKOSS010000470.1 GCA_029777145.1 Acidobacteriota bacterium
AGGTCCTGCACCCGAAAACGATCCAGCCGGCGGTCGATCAGCAGATCCCGGTCCGTGTTTGCAATTCGCACCAACCGCAGGAGCGCGGCACGATGATCCTGCCGCAGACCGAAACGACGCCGCGCAAGGTCAAATCGATCGCGTACAAAAAGGGCATCACGATCCTCAGAATCTCGTCCGCTCGGATGCTCGGTGCGTTCGGTTTCATGAGCGCGATCTTTCAAATCTTCGAACGCCACCGCGTGGTCATCGACGTAGTCACGACATCGGAGGTCTCGGTCTCGCTGACGCTCGACAACACGGATTCGCTCGACGCAGTCATTAAAGATCTCGAACGCATCGGCAGGGTTGAGGTCGTCCCGAACAACGCCGTCGTTTGCGTCGTCGGCTTCGGTCTGCGCGGCGCGTCGGGCGTCGCCGCCGAAGTTTTCCACGCGCTTTCGGACTTCAATATCTCGCTCATCTCGCACGGCGCCTCGAGCGTCAACCTGACCTTCGCCGTCAAGGAAGATGTCGTCAACGAAGTCGTCAAGCGACTCCACGACGAGTTTTTTGGAGATTGAAAAGAGAATGAGAATTTTGAATACAGGGATAAAGCGGCGGCCGACCCATCCGGGCGAGATGCTTAGGGAGGATTTCTTACCTGATTACGGTTTGTCTGTAAGCGGTTTGGCTGATGCCATCGGTGTTTCGCGGCAAACTGTAAACGAATTGCTCCGCGAACGTCGTGCCGTGAGTCCTGAAATGGCGCTTCGACTATCCCGCCTTTTTGGAAACAGTCCCGAGTTTTGGCTGAACGCGCAGCGCGACGTTGACCTTTGGCAAGCGAACGAGGCGATCGGAAGTGACGTCGAAAGAATTCAGCCGCTTTTGGCCGCATAAGTCTTCGGTTTGGTTCTGCAGATCGTCAGGCGGAACAAAACTCACAAAATTTGGTCTATGTGATAGTGAAACGATTCATTTTGCTCTTGGTTCTTTTGGCCGGGTTCGCGGTGACTAACGTTGCGCAGGATGCGCGAAGTAGTTCTGATCCCGAGGAATTGGTGATCAGTATTAACTGCCCAAGTGGCGAACCGGAGCAGATAAGGCCGGAAACGAAGTTGTCTCTTGGTGATGTTACAAAAAAGACGCGGGTCCTGCCGAAACCCATTTATCCACGCGGGACAAAAATTCGGCGAGTTTCGCGTATTGTACGGGCGAACGTTGTGATCGATGTCCACACCGGCAAAGTGGTTTGGGCCAGAATCGACAACGGACATCCGCTTCTGAGAAAGGCGTTAAAAACAGTAGTTTGTCGGGTGGAATTTTACCCAACCTTGATCGAGACCTCACGGTTTCTGGTTGACGGAGTAATCACCTACAGATTTGGCAAGCGATGATTCCGCGTCGGTCATCGCAAAACGCGACCAGGTCCAGTGGTCAGGAAACCACACCACAATGATCTATGCAACCGATTTCTTTCCCCTACTAGCCTTCTCGGACCTCTCCATTTCCCTCGGGCGACCGCCTTTCGCGACATTGACCAATATAGGAGATGGGTTAAAGGGATTGTTCGGTCAGTTCCACTCGTGTAGAATTCCGTTCAGAGGAGGCCTCAATGACGACCCTTACCAAGAATAATCTACAATCTTGCAACGCTAGAAAGGATTCTGCGAACACCCGTTTGCATCAAGATTTGGAAAAACTGATTAGGGAGTCGGGCGTGAGCCCCATTGAATCAATGGACCAACTATATGCAAAATCAGTCGTCGGCGATGAATCGGAAGACGAAACGCGAGCCGACGTTGACGAAGTCCTTGCGTTGCTCGAGCAAGTTCGAAAGCAATAGCCACATCTTCGCCAGCGTTTCAAATCGTATTGGAGTTCGCAGCACTTCACACGCCATTACATCTAAGTTTGGCAGGTCTTTGGCACACAAAAAGGGTTCGTCGTGAATCAATCGACGATGAATTTG
>JAKOSS010000471.1 GCA_029777145.1 Acidobacteriota bacterium
GTTACAGTTAATAATCAAATACAATTGCTTGACGTACCTACAATCGATACAGCAAAGTTAACTGTGAAGAATGATAACAACGCCTTTACAAGCACTGTTTACAATACGGAAGCGCGGGTGCCATCTTCAACTTCAACACGTCGTCGGAAAAGACGGTCCTGTTTGTCGTCGCCAAGGATGTCTTCTATACCGTCGACGCCGTTCTGCCGCGGACGCCCGGAGCGTATTTCGACCCGAGCGTAACAGTTGCTGACGCCGTCAATTCCTTTGACAGCACCAAGCCGCCGGCATTCGTTCAAAGCGTCGATTACGGCCGGATGATTCTTTTCCGGCTCGAAACGAACAACAGTGTCACGACCGCGGACCTGAAGGCGGCTTTCGCGCAAAAGGCCGGCGACAACAAGATCGACGTCAAGGCCGGTTTCGATTACGAAAAGATCCGCCGGCAGACCGACATCAAATATGTCCAACTCGGCGGCGGGATCGATGACAAGGATGTCGTTCCCGTGAATTTTGATCAGCTTAAACCGTTGATCGACCGGGGCCGGACCTTCTCTCCTTCGAATCCGGGCGCACCGCTCAAGTACAAGATAAAGTTTCTCGATTTTGACGGCTACAACACCGCCAGGATGGGTGACTCGACCGAGTACACCGAACGAACCTGCAAGGTCGTGCCGCAATTGAGCTTCAAGGTCCGGCATCGGGGCGCGTACATAACTGAGGTCAAGGTCACCTATCTCGACAAGAACGGACGGCTCGTCGTCCACCCGAACTCAGCCACGGGTCGCACGGCAGGCCTCGATGATCTGTTCAACATCCCGGGTGACGCGAAAAAAGTCCATCTTTTTATCAGAATGGATACCGGCGTCGGCCTCGTGACATTGTTCGACAAGGACCTGACCGGAGAACAGATGGATGACATGTGCTTCACGACGGTCGGGACAACGATAATCGGACGGGATCTTGTTATCGAACCTTGTGATCCCAACAAGAGGAACCGTCAGCCATAGCATTCACGGCTGAGTCGGTTCGTGATGTCCGCGGCCTTATTGATTCACCTTAAACGGGAATCGATAGGGCCGCGGGTGCATTGTTCGTGATCGGTCCCGCCGCCGGAAAGGGAACGGCTGGCAATTCAACGATCAGTCGGAGAGAAGTTCTACCGTTTTTGCGATTGCTATTCGGATCGGTGATTCCGCACAAAAGGACGGATCAGGGAGAACCGCAAGAAACGAAAATCGGCAAGTCAGTGTTTGCATCTGACTTGCCGATCAAGATATTTGGCTCCGCAGGTAGGACTCGAACCTACAACCCTTCGGTTACACTTAACCTCAAACTTTCGTTTGAGCGTGGACTATCTCTTCAACTTTCCTTCGAAAGTTGTCGGACGCTCGAGGGAGTATTATCGGTGTGGCTTCCTCAACTCCTAGTCTCTGCACGTTCCCGCCTACATTAACTTGCCATTCAGCGGGCTTCGCTCAGGATTACCATGCCTATTCGGCGAAGGCTTCCCTGAATTCATCCGATTTTTCAATCACAGTCACCTGTGAAAGCTGCAACTAAGTTTACAGCCGAATGCTCTGCCATTGAGCTACTGCGGAATGTAAATTCGCCCCGCGTGCCGCGAAACGAATCTAAAGAGTAGGAATTTCGACCGATGTTGTCAAGCGCTGGGAAGTGAGCTGTGAGCCGTAAGCGGTGAGCAGTGAGGGGCGATTTTGAACCGCAATTTTCAAGTCAAAACTGCTCACTGCTTACCGCTCACTGCCGACTCGCTGTTATAATCTGCTTTTTCCAAACCATGCAGCACGAACTTATCCTGATCCTCGATTTCGGCTCGCAGTACACGCAGCTGATCGCGCGTCGCGTGCGCGAGCAGGGCGTCTATTGCGAGATCGTCCCGTTCTTCTATCCACTTGAGAAGATCGTCGAACGCGCGCCGCGCGGAGTGATCCTTTCGGGCGGACCGAATTCGGTTTACGAAGACGACGCGCCGGCGGTCACAGCCGACTTTTACGATCGCGTCGACATGCCGATCCTCGGGATCTGCTACGGCATGCAGCTTCTCGCAAAGGACCTCGAGGGTGAAGTTTCGCCATCTGACAAACGCGAATACGGACACGCGCGGATGCGGATCACCGACGACACAAGCGTGCTCTTCAAATCGGTTCCGGACGAGATCGACGTTTGGATGAGCCACGGCGACCACGTCACCGCGCTTCCGGACGGATTTCGACGGACCGCGACGACCGGCGAAGTCGTCACCGCGATCGAGAATGACGCGCGCCGCATTTACGCCGTTCAGTTTCATCCTGAGGTCGCGCATACGCCGCTCGGAAAAGACATTCTGCGCAACTATCTTTTCGATGTTTGCGGCTGCCGCGGAGATTGGACGTCGAAGCAGTTTATCGAGGAGGAGATCGAGAAGATCAAACAGACGGTCGGCGAATCCGACCAAGTCGTTTGCGGCCTGAGCGGCGGCGTCGATTCGACGGTCGCGGCCGTGCTTGTCCACGAAGCGATCGGAAACCGCCAGACCTGCATCTTCGTCAACAACGGACTGCTCCGAAAGGACGAATTCGAAACAACATTGAGGCTGTATCGGGAGAAACTCCACCTCAACGTCGTCGGTGTCGATGCGTCAGAAGATTTCTACGGAGTGCTCAAGGACGTCGTCGATCCAGAGCAAAAGCGCAAGGCGATCGGCGCGAAGTTCATCGACATCTTTGACGCCGAGGCCCACAAGGTCGGCGGCGCGAAATGGCTGGTGCAGGGAACTCTCTACCCTGATGTCATCGAATCGGTCAGCCTGCGCGGCGCGAGCGTGACGATCAAATCGCACCACAACGTCGGCGGACTTCCCGAAAAGATGAACCTCAAGCTGATCGAACCGCTCCGCGAATTGTTCAAGGACGAAGTCCGTGCGATCGGCGCGGATCTCGGAATTCCCGGTGAGATCCTCGAACGGCATCCGTTTCCCGGTCCGGGGCTCGGCGTGCGGATCCTCGGCGACATCACTCCCGAAAAGGTCGAGCTCTTGCAGAAAGCGGACAGGATCTTCATTGACGAGCTCCACAACTTCGGACTTTACCGTGAAGTTTGGCAGGCATTCGCCGTGCTGCTGCCGGTACAATCCGTCGGCGTGATGGGCGATTTCCGAACGTATGAACGCACCGTCGCGCTCCGCGCCGTGACCTCGACCGACGGCATGACGGCTGATTGGGCGCGGCTCCCGCACGACTTTCTGCAAAAGGTCTCGTCGCGGATCACCAGCGAGATCCGCGGCATCAACCGCGTCGTTTACGACATTTCTTCGAAACCCCCGAGCACGATCGAATGGGAATAGGGTTTGGAGTTCCGCCTTCAGGCGGCCTTTTCATAATTCATGCGGCCGGTTGAAGACATAACTCCAGAAAGTTCAATAGATATCCCATTTACTTCCGTAATCTAGAATCGGATATTTTTCCCAGATCTCGCGTGCTCGATCAACGCCGATCGTCTCGAGGTACTCGACCGCGTTTGACCACGGCCACTCCTGCCATTTGTCGCAATAACCGTGATGGACAGCGTTATTCAGAACATAGTTCAGCGAAGCAAGAAAATGCCGTTCGGACTTCATCTTGCGCTCGAAACAATTGTGCCAAACCTTTCGCCCGCGCATTTCTTCCAAACCATTCCAGTCATGGGAGGTTCGACCGTGAAGCAGACCGATGGCTTTCCTAAGTTCCTTTATCCGAGTCGTGGTTAGCAGCAAATGATAATGGTTGGGAAGGATGCACCAACTGTGGAGCGTCTCGCAAATGTTCTTGCAGCAATCGATCAAGTGCTCCTCGAATTCGGTCATCCGCGTCGAATCGAATCCGATGATCGGGACGTGCTCATAGCAGGCGGCGGTGACGATGTAGGTGAGATTCGCATCGGAATCGAAATGTGGCGGTGAATGCTTTGGGATCTTTCGAAGTCTTCGATACTCAAGAACATCCTTTCGCTGGGCGTCGGTGAGCCCGCGCCAATAGTACATATTTTTGTTCATGTGAGTTTGGAGTTCCGCCTATGGGCGGCTTCGTTTTGAGTTTGGAGTTCCGCGTTCACGCGGCCTCGTTTTGAGTTTGGATGCTATTTTACGTTGAAGTAGGATTTTCTCAACAGCCGCCTAAAGGCGGAACTCCAAACTTGCTCTTTTCGCAATTCTAGTCCAGACTTAGTCTTGACAATTCCTTCTCTCTTTCATCAACGGTGGCTCGTCCCTTTTGGAAAGATTTCAGTGGTGACGTTTTTGGGTAGTTCGAGGGCAGGTACGATAAATAACAGCTAGAAGCAATTTTCGAACGTTTCAAACGCGAACAGTCACAACCGTTTCACTGCAGCCTGCGTTCCTCAGACACTTCTAAAACCGGCCGGGAATATTGCCCGATACCAGGGGTACAGATGCCGTTGGGATCAGGGTACGGATACGCAAAATCGCGGCCGCACCAAAAGGAAATAGACAATAAATGAATTTCAAAGAAATGGGATTGCACCCGTCGCTTGTCGCGCGGTGTGCGGCCCTCGGCTTTTCTGAGCCGACTCCGATCCAGAAGGCGGCGATCCCGCTCGTCCTCGATTACGAAGACATCATCGCTTGTGCCGAAACAGGCACCGGCAAAACCGCGGCATTCGTCCTCCCGATCATCCACGATCTAATTGAAACCGGGCAGAAAGGCACATCGGTGCTGATTCTTGCTCCGACTCGCGAACTCGCTATCCAGATCGAGCAGGTGTGCATCGATTTTGTCGCAAAGGGGATCCGTTGCGCGTGCCTGATCGGCGGCGCCGGTTATGCCAAACAACAGAACGCGCTTCGCGCACGAGCGCAGATCGTGGTTGCGACGCCCGGTCGGCTCGTCGATTTCATGGAACGCGGCGAAGTTGATTTCTCAAATCTGACGACGCTCGTGCTGGATGAGGCAGACCGAATGCTCGATATGGGTTTTCTGCCGACGATCAAACGAATCGTCAAGACGCTTCCCGAGGATCGGCAGACGCTGCTGTTTTCGGCGACGATCTCGCCGGAAATCGAAAGGATCGCGCAGACGATGATGGACGAACCGCAGTTCATTGAGGTCACCCGTCGTGGATCGGTAACGCATCTCGTCGAGCAAACGGTTTATCCGGTTGCGCCGCACTCAAAGATGGTTCTTCTGCTCGACCTGCTTGAACGCGAGAAGTTCGAACGCGTTCTCGTCTTCACGCGCACCAAGCGCGGCGCGGACCGGCTTGCGCATGTCCTTGAAAAACGTGCGCACCGCTCGACCCGCATTCACGGCGACCGGTCGCAGTCGCAACGGGAAGCTGCGCTGCGCAGCTTCAAGAACGGAAACACTCGGGTGCTTGTCGCGACGGACATCGCCGCGCGCGGCATCGATATCGATTCGGTTTCGCATGTTATCAATTATGATGTTCCTGAGGTTCCGGAAGATTACGTGCACCGCATCGGCCGCACCGGCCGTGCCGGCAAAACCGGAAGGGCGATCACATTGCTGGCTACCGGTGAAGAACACGCCATGCGCGCGATCGAATCACTGACCGGCCAAGCCGTTGAGCGGGTCTTGCTTCCGGATTTCGGCGGACAGATTGCTGCCGCGCCGATAGTAAAGCCGAATGCCAGCCGCGGGTTCCGATCGTTCCGATCGCGCCGCGGCCGATGATCGATAAGGAGACGCTATGAAGAAAGAATCGGAGGCTTATGAATTGGGGGCAACGGTCGTCATGCCGTGCTCCGTCTGCGATTCCGAGCAGGAACATTACATCCTTGCTCTGACAAAACGAAACGCCATTACAAAGGCCGAATGCGTCGTCTGCAAGACAACGAATACCTATCGCCTCGGCGTCAAGACCGGCGTCTCCATCCCGAAGTCGGATCTGGTAAAGCCGTACGACATGAGCCGGCGATACCGCCGCGGTCAGACGATGCTCCATTCCGTCTTCGGGGTCGGAGAAGTCACTTCGGTCCTCGAGTCGAAGAAGATCGACGTTCTTTTCGGCAACGAAACCCGTCGATTGATCCACGATCAAGATCCGTCGTGACCGACGGCGATCTGCGGTGATCCACGATTACGCGACAGCGAAGATCGCCCGCGAATGTTCGCGAATTGACGCAAATCGAAAAGGCGCCAACACGTCGCGCCTTTTCCAAAATAACCATCTGAGTTTGACGTCAGGGTGATCCCATCAAATTGAGAGCGCAGAGCCCAACGTTTGATTCGCGTTCATCGACGAAGATTCGCGGTCAAAATCTCCCAATGGTCAATCCGGGAAATCGTCCAATTCACGTCTGACATCGAATACTGCGTGCCTCACTGTCATCACTTTCGGCTCAGCAAAACACAGGATTATCAGGCGATACCGACGCGGCCGGCCAAAGGCGGAACTCCAAACGCCGGCTGAAGGCGGAACTCCGAACGGCGTGCTAGAATCAGCGTGATGAAATTCGGACTTATCGCCGGAAACGGGCGGTTTCCATTTCTTGTCGCCGAAGGCGCCCGCCGCGCGGGGGCTTCGCTGGCCGTCGTCGCGATCCGCGAAGAGACCGACAAAGAGATCGAGAATGTCGCCGACAAGGTCCAATGGGTCGGGATCGGCCAGCTTGGCAAGATGATCTCGTTCTTCAAGACCGAAGGCGTCGAGAAGGCGATGATGGCCGGGCAGGTCAAACACGTCCAGATCTTCTCGGGCGCGCTGCCCGATCTGCGGATGATCCGCATGCTTTGGAACCTTCCGCAACGCAACACCGACGCGCTGATCGGCGGCGTCGCCGACGAAATGGGTCGCGAAGGCATCGAACTTATCGACTCAA
>JAKOSS010000472.1 GCA_029777145.1 Acidobacteriota bacterium
CGATTTCGGCGTCGCGCGGTTCTCGCAGTCCGACACGCCGATCACGCGCGTCGGGACCAATATCTACGCGCCGCCCGAGCATTCGCCGCTGCTCGCCGACGAGGCGACGGCTTCCGTTTCGGAACTGACGCCGGCGGCCGACATCTATTCACTGGCGAAATCGGTTTACGTGCTCGTCACCGGCGAATCGCCAAGGTTCTTTTCCGGCCGGCAGATCCACGAACTGCCGCACGCCGTAAGAAGCGAACCCTGGGCACCGCTGTTTCTCGATGTGATCAGCCGCGCGACGCGTCAGGATCCGTCCGAACGCCACCAATCGGTCGAGGAGTTCTGGCAGGATCTCGCTCGCCTGAAATCGGTACATCAGCTGCCGACCGGCGAGATCGAGACACAGGTTTCGGCGCGGACCGCGCAGCCGCCGCGCGCTCACGTCGCCCGCGGTTACACGCCGTTTGCGCCGCAGCAGCCGAAGTTCAACACCTCGCGGGAACTCAAGTACGAAGGCGGAAAGGTCACGCCGAAACAACCGACGCCGGTCGTTGCGATGGACGAACGAGCCGGGATCGGAAGGTCTCCGGTGACCGAACACCAACGATTTCCGGCGATGCCGCCCTCACGTTCGCCGTTAGTTGTGAACGCCCAGGTCGAGGAATATCGGCCGCCCGACGTCCAACCCGCTCCGGCACCGAGGAAGAAACGGAAAACGATGCGGCGCCTGATGACGGTCGTCATCCTGCTCGCGGTATTTTCAGGAATCCTGTACGGGACGCATCTGCTGCTCCGAGGATTCACGATCCTGCCGTCGATCTCGTCGGTGCTTTCGTCGCGCGAAGGAAACGCGGTTCGCGACATTCCGCTCCGCGCCGATTCGAACGTCCGATCGAGCCAGCTTGGCTGGGTTCCCACCGGTTCGAAAGTTCGGATCGTGAGTGAGAGCGACTCATGGTTCGAGGTCGATATTGTGCAGTTCGGGCGCGACCGCGAACCTGATTGGCAAACACACGGCTGGATTGCCAAAAAAGCGAAATCGGGTGATGATAATGTTGATTTTTCGAGGTGATCCAATTGAGCGTCCTGGACAAAGTTAGAAAATGGATCGACGGTGAAACGTCGGAACTGGTTCTCGAAGAGGCCGCGCGCGACGCGCAGGTGAAACCGCGGAGCCAGGCAGAAGAATTCATCGTGAAGATCGCCCGCGAGGTCGAGGGCGTGATGCAGCGCGAGATCGTCCCGCTCCCGCAAGGGACGGCGATCATCCCCACCGAATACACGATCTTCCTCAGCGACGACGACGACAAGGAATGGCAGGGCGCGAAACGCCGCGGCCTCGAACAGGGCCTTTATCACATCCTTGCCGAACGCGCGAAGGAGATCTCAGGCAAGAAGAAACTCGAGACCAAGAGTTTCGCCGTCCAACTCCGCGTCGACGGAACGCTCGAAAAGGGCGAGATCCGCGTCCAGCACAGTTGGGAAGATCCGAACGCGAACAAAACCAGCATTCTTGCGCGGCCAAAGCCGCCAGCCGAAGCGAAGCCGAAGCAGCCCGCACCGGCGGCGCTGCCGAACAATCACATCCAGCCGCGGCAGAACTTTCCGACGCCGGCAACGCCGATCCCGACCCCGGCAAGTCCGAATTTCACCGCGCCGACGACCCAGCCGTCTTTTTCGAATCAGCCGCCGCCGACCGCATTGCCGAGCCAATTCCCGCGGATGACGCCAAATCCGCCGGCGATGGCTTCGGACGATTTCGAAGAATCGACGCGTGTGCAGAAACGCAGCCGTGAACTGTACAAGATCGAGGTCTGGCGCGGCGGCGTCCGGCAGAATGTCGTTCCCGTCAACCAGCGCGAGGTCGTCATCGGCCGCGGATCGAAATCAAAGCCGGTCGATATCCCTTTGCCAGGCGACCCCGAGATCAGCCGTCGCCATCTCGTCATCTACACCGACGGAAACGGCAATTTCTCGATGGTCAACGAAGGCCGGAACCCGGCCGTGATCAACAATTACGAACTTCCCGTGGGCCAGCAGATCTCGATTGCACCCGGCGTCCCGATCAGCATTTGCACCTACATGCTGAGGATACAAACCCACTAGCCATTTGGGAATTTGGATTTGGGATCGCGGATGTGCGTCAGCCACGCAATCCCAAATCGGCAATCCCAAATCCAAATTGCCCTAATCCCATTTCCCCGTATTTTGAAGTTTCTTGATCTTACGTTTGGCGAGTTGCCGCTTGAGGCTCGTCATGCGGTCGAGAAAGACGATGCCGTCGCAGTGGTCGGTTTCGTGGAGGACGCACCGGGCGGACAAATCCGTGAGATCGAGTTCCCGGGTTGCGCCGGTCACGTCCTGAAAGCGGACGACGGTACGAAGCTCACGCCGGACCGTCGTGTAGATTCCGGGGAAAGAAAGACACCCTTCGTCGCCGACCTGCTCGCCTTCCTGCGCGACGATCTCGGGGTTGATCAGCGCGATCGGGTTCGGTTCGCCCTCGTCGGTCAAACAATCCATCACGAAGAGGCGCTTTGAAACGGCGACCTGAGGCGCCGCGAGCCCAACGCCGCGAGCGTCGTACATGGTCTCGAACATATCCTCGACGAGCCGTTTCAGTTCATCGTTGAACTCGTCCTCGCCGACAGGCTTTCCGACCTGAAGCAGAACCGGTTCCGGATAGTGAACAATTCGGAGCAGACTCATAAAGAGAGAGTTTAGCCTACACGGCCGATCGTTGTTAATTCCCCACTTTCAATTCCAGCTCTCAGGTGTCAATTATTGGCCCGGATTGATTGGAATCAGAATGTGGCGAGAGCTAAAACCGTTGGTTGGGAATTGATATTTGAAAGTTGAAAGTTCCCCACTCTCAATTCTCAACTCTTAAATTTCAATTATTGGTATCAATCACGAGCGAACGAAACATCTGTGATGACCGGAACTACCAGCGGAATTCGCGCTTTCCGATTCTCATTTGGACAAACGGCCGTGATTTCAGATTCAGAACAAGGCGACGGGCGTAGCCGTAGAACCCGAGACGCGCGCGGTCGCGGGCGACGGCGCTTACGTGTTCCCGTTTCGAAAGCAGGAAAGATGTGAATTCGTAAGCGTCTTCGAGGTGCTTTTTGATCGAATCGGGAACGAATCCGGCGGAAAACTCACGGAAATGTGCCTCGAATTCTTCGCCGAAAGCTTCGCGGCTTTCCGGAAGCATCTTGGTGACCTCGTTGAACCGTTTCCAGAAAAGCGTCTGCGAAAAGAACTCTAGTTCATCGCCGGCTGCGGAAGCCAGTTGAGTCGATGTCTCGGGTTCGACGCCGCATTCTCCGCCGACCGTTTCCGGATCGCGCAAGAACCGGTTTCTAAGTTCGGGATCGGTGTACAGCTTCGCCAGCAGATCCTGTTCGGCGCGTAGGTTCATTGCTCCATGATCTCCCGCGCCGTGCG
>JAKOSS010000473.1 GCA_029777145.1 Acidobacteriota bacterium
CCGCTTTATCAGATCGCTTACATGATGGGCGGACTGCAGTTCTACAATCTGCATCACGAACTCGTCGATTCGAAGAAGATGACCGACAGGGAATTCCACGACACGATCCTCAAGGAAGGCCCGGTCCCCGTCGAAACGGTCCGCGCAATTCTGACGAATCAGAAACTCTCGCGGGATTTCAAAACCAACTGGCGGTTTTATGGGAAGTGAGACAAGGGAAAAGGGAAAAAGGGAAAACGGGGAAAAGGGGAAAAGGAGAGTGGGAGAAAGGGAGAGTGGAGGAAAGGAAGAAAGGAAAAGGGGGAATGGGTGGACCGCTCCTATTCTCCCCTTCTCCCCATCCCCCACTCGCCCGTTCCCCTTTCTCCCTTTCTCCCTTTCTCCCTTTCCCCTTTTCCCCATTCCTCTGGCAAGATTAGCGAGTTATGATATTTACCCGATCGAAGATCGCAATTTCGCTGCTACTTTTCTTTCTCGTCGTAGCCGGCACAACCGAGGCACAAAAATCCGATATCGTTCTCGAAAAGAACGTCCGCGCGAACATGGAGTTTCTCGCCGGCGACGCGCTTCAGGGACGCGGTTCCGGAACCGAATTCGAACGTATCGCGGCGACCTACTTCGCTTCGATCATGGCGCAGTTCGGGATCGAACCGGCCGGCCAGAAGGATCCGTCTGGCGCCGCGACGTTCATCCAAACCGTGGAGATCGGCCGCACGGCCTTTGCGAGTAATCCGACGCTGAAATTCGGCGGAGAATCGCTTGAGCATGGCGGACAAATGGTCGTCTTCCGGGTGAATTCCGCTTCGGCCAGCGGTCCGTTGCAGAAGATCGGCGCGGACGGCAAACCCAACGACGGCGCGATGGTGTTCCTCAGAACGGACGGCCAACAACCCGCAAACGACGCGCTCAACGCGTTGATGTCGTCGGGAGCCGCGGCGGTCATCATCGAGGAAACGCCGCAGTGGCGCGCCAACTGGGCGCGGTTCGCAGGCCGGAAGCCCGGCTTTACGGCGATCAACGGCAAGGCCACGGCCGGTCCGGCAATGATCATCGTCAGCAAGGAAGCGGCTGCGAAGATCGCGGCGTTGGCAGACGGAACGACGCTCGAATTCGGCGGCGACTTGGCGCCGGCGACGAAGCAGCAGACGTGGAACGCCGTCGGCAAGATCACCGGATCGGATCCAAAGCTGTCGTCCGAAGTGATCCTGCTCAGCGCGCATCTCGATCATCTCGGCGTCCGGCAAAACGCTCCGGGTGCGGACAAACTGTACAACGGCGCCGATGACGACGCGTCGGGCTGCGTCGCGGTGGTCGAACTTGCGCGAATCCTCGCGGCGGGCAAGAAGCCGAAACGCACTGTATATTTCGCGTTTTACGGGAGCGAAGAAGCGGGCGGATTCGGGTCGCGTTATTTTGTCGGGAATCTCGATTTTCCGAAGGACAAGCTCGTTGCGAACCTGCAGTTTGAGATGATCGGACGGCCCGATCCGAAAGTCGCGGCGGACGAACTTTGGCTGACCGGCTACGATCGGTCGAACCTCGGACCGGAACTCGCGAAACAGGGTGCGAAGCTCGTCGCCGATCCACATCCCGAACAGAATTTCTTCCAGCGATCGGACAACTTCACGCTCGCCCGCGAAGGCGTCGTCGCGCACACCGTCTCAAGTTACGGGTTGCACAAGGATTATCATCAGGCGAGCGACGAGATCTCGACGATCGATTTCGAGCACATGACGCGGGCGATCAATTCGATGGTCAAGCCCGTCAAATGGCTCGTCAATTCAAACTTCAAACCGACCTGGTACGAAGGCAAAAAGCCCTGAGGTTTATGAACAGGATTTACGAGATCACGGCCAATGTTCGCGCGGACCTCGTGCACGACTACGAGCAATACATGCGTTTACGGCATATCCCGGATCTGCTGGCGACGGGCTTTTTCGATACCGTCAGGCTCACGAAAAACGGAACGCGTTACCGAATTTGGTACGAGGCGAACGACCTCGACGGTTATCTCGCACGTGACGCGGCCCGCCTCCGGGCGGACTTTGCGGAGCATTTCCCCGAGGGCGTCGAACTCACCCGCGAGATCTGGGAATTGACCGAGTCGTGGTCAAAATCCTGACACAGGTAAAATTCTTGCAATACCCGGACCGGCGTCCTCTTCGAAAATCGTTGCGGTGAATATGAAGACATCCACATTCAAATTTATGATCGCCGGCGCCGTGTTGTTTGCGCTCGCCGCTCAAACATCGGCTTTCGCCGCAAAGTCAGATCCGGATTACGAGCTTTACGCGGCAAGCGTCGCGGCCGCCGCGGCGAGCCTGAGGCTGCATGAAACGGCTGAAGCGAAGCGCTGGCTGGCGACGGCTCCGGCAAAATACCGCGGTTGGGAATGGGGATATCTGAACGCCGGCGCGGAGCAATCGACGGCGACCTTTTCGGGCTATGACGGCCAGGTGACCTCGATCGCCGTCAGTCCTGATTCGAAACTTCTCGCGACGACAAGCATGGACAAGCGGGTTCGGATTCTCGACGCCGCGACCGGAGCCGAAAGAATTGCATTTCCGGACGAGAAACTGACGCCGCAGTCGGTCGCGTTCAGCCCCGACGGATCGCGCGTCGCCGCCGCTTATTCGGGCCACACGATCCGCGTCTGGGCGATTGCCGACGGAAAAGAGCAGCTTTCAATCAAAGGCAAAGGACGCGGGATCACGGCGCTTGCGTTCAGTCCGGATGGAAAGTCGATCGCATCATGCTCGTGGATCATTCGCGGATCGGGCGTCATCGGAATCGTCGAGATCGCCGATGCGGCCGACGGCAAACTCATTCGCGAGCTTGAATACGGCGTCAAACCGATCGTCTCGATCGCGTACAGTCCGAACGGAGCCAAACTCGCGGTCGGGAGTTGGGAAGTTCAGGACACGGTCGCGGTCTGGGATGTCGGAACGTGGGGAACGCCGGTCGTGTTCAAGTCTGAGATCAACGACGACTACAAGGCAGTTCAGTCGATCGCGTTCAGTCCGGACAGCACGATGCTCGCCGCCGGAGGGAAAGATTCATCGGTTCGTGTCTGGCGCGTCGCCGACGGAACGTTGTTGCGGAACATCGGCGCCGGGCGTGTCCATCACGACAAATGGGTCAACGGAGTCGTATTCGGTCGGGATTCGAAAACGATCGTGACGGCCTCGACCGATCAAACGGTCAGGATCTGGGATCCGGTTTCGGGCGCCGAGATCGCCGTTCTCCACGGGCACACGAAGAATGTGAAAGCGGTCGCTGTTTCGCCCGACGGAAGGTCGGTCTTTTCAGCGGGCGGCGACGGCGTAGTGAAGTCGTGGTCGATGACCGAAGCGGTCGCGCGCCGAAACGTCTGGCGGCATCCCGCAGCCGTTTACGGGATCTCGTTCAGCCCGGACGGAAAGTCGGCATTGACTGCCGGATGGCTCGGCGCGATCACGAGGTGGGACGTCGATTCGGGTGCGAAAAGCGATTCGTGGCAAGGTCATCGGCAGTCGTCGAACGCCGTCGCGTACACGCCTGACGGAAAACTCGCAGCGAGCGTCGGAAACGACGGCAAGATAAAGCTCTGGGATGTCACAGGGAAAGCGGAGCTCCGCGAGTTTGAGGAAGTGAAGTCGCCGCAACTGGTCTCGATCGCATTCAGCCCAGACGGAAAATTGCTCCTCGCGGCATCAGCCGAAAATGCGGCCAAGCTCTGGGACGTCGGATCCGGGCGCGAGGTTCTCAAGGTCGATCACGGAAAAGCCGTCGTCTTCGCCGCATTCTCGCCCGCCGGGAAACACTTCGCGACCGGCGGAAGTGACGGATCGGTAACGATTTGGAAGACGCCCGACGGAGCGAAGTCCGCGCAGTTCTCGACGCACAAATCGGGAATCTCGTTCCTCGCGTTCTCGAAAGACGGACGCTGGCTAGTGTCCGCGTCGGGCGACAAGACGCTCAAGCTCTATGACGTCAGTTCCGGGACGGAGATCAGAACATTCGCCGGACACGACGAAGCGGTGAACGGAGCCGACATCAGTCCCGACGGGCGGCGAATCGTGTCGGTCTCGGCCGATCAGACGCTTCGGGTCTGGGATCCGGCAACCGGCGTGAACCTGCTTTCGGTCGCGTTCGAGAACGAGATCTGGGGTGTCAAATTCCATCCGGACGGACGCCGGCTCGCGGTGCTCCCGTTCGACGATTCCGTCACGATCCTCTCGTCCAAACCTTGACTCGGACTGGGCAAACCGGGGCGCGATTCAACTATAATCAACGAGTGCTTATTCTCGGGATCGAAAGTTCGTGCGACGAAACCGCGGCCGCCGTCGTGCGCGATGGCCGCGAGATCGTTTCATCGGTGATCTCGTCGCAGATCGAACTTCACCGTCCGTTCGGCGGCGTCTTTCCCGAACTCGCGGCGCGCGAACATCTCGTCAAGATCCGTCCGGTCGTCAATGAAGCATTGGAAAAAGCTGGCGTCGGGCTGAATGAGATCGACGCGATCGCCGTGACGCGCGGCCCGGGGTTGATCGGATCGCTGCTCGTGGGAGTGAGTTACGCAAAGGCGCTGGCATTCGGGCTCGACATTCCGATCGTCGGCGTCAACCACATTGAGGGCCACGTTTACTCGGTCAATTTTGAGAATCCTCCGGTCGAGTATCCGGCGCTCGCGCTGATCGTTTCGGGCGGCCACACAAATCTCTTTTACATTCCTGAAGAAGGGAAATACCGCGTGGTCTCGCGGACGCGCGACGATGCGGCCGGCGAGGCATTCGACAAGGTAGGCAAGATGCTCGGGCTGTCATATCCGGGCGGTCCGGTGATCGAGAAGATCTCGCGCGGGATCGATCCGACAAAGGTCAAGTTTCCGGTTGCGAAGATCTCGGACGGCCGTCCGGATTTCAGTTTCAGCGGACTCAAGACCGCGGTCGCACGTTATATCCGCGAACACGGGATCGAACCGGTCGGCGACGGTGAAGAACCGTCACAGGCCGTACGCGAGATCGCGGCCGGTTTCCAATCGACGGTGATCAGGAGTTTGATGGCCAATGTCGCGAAACTAGCGGACGAATTGGATCCGAGAACGCTGGTCGTCGCCGGCGGTGTCGCCTGCAACATGGCGCTGCGTGATGCGGCCGAAAGATTTGGGGCGTCGCGCGGAATTCCGGTCTATTTTCCTTCGAAACACCTTTCCACCGACAACGCCGCAATGATCGCCGCCGCCGGTCATTTCCGTCTCGCCCGGGGCGAACGCGACGACCTTTCGATGACCGCCGATGTCACGATCAGGCTGCAGAATCTTGATGTCGAGGACGCAGACCTGAGGCGGAAGAAGGTCAGGTATAAACTCTAGCCATTTGCGATTCCACGTCGCCTTCGGCGCATTTCAGGTTTCACATTCCAGGATTCCGCGGCCGTAAGAAATGGAATTTGGAATCATGGAATCGGCCGCAGGCTGTTGGAATCATGGAATCGGCCGCAGGCTGTTGGAATCATAAAATCGGCCGCAGGCTGTTGGAATCATGGAATCGGCCGCAG
>JAKOSS010000474.1 GCA_029777145.1 Acidobacteriota bacterium
TCGGAATGTCCGCCGCCAATCCGTACTGAAATGCGTAGAAGCCGTTGAGCGATCCGAGTACGTACCAAATTCCCGAACGATAGACCGCCAGATCCGTCTTTCCATCGCCGTCATAATCCGCCGGAACGAGAACGTCAGATGAAAGCCCGTAGGTGTTGGCCATGAGCTGACCGTCGGAACTCCGGCGGACGTACCAGACCCGATCCGAAGGTCTGAAGACAGCCGCGTCGGTGCGGCCGTCGCCGTCATAATCGGCGGCCACCGGATTGTCGCCGCTGAGTCCCCATTGAAGATACGTGATGTTCGAGTTCGGATTCCCGGCGGTTCCGCGATAATAGAAGAATCCGGGCGATCCGTTGCGGAAGACCGAAAGATCGGCTTTGCCGTCGGCGTCCCAATCAGCCGCAAACGGAACATCGCCGGCCAATCCGAAGTTCTCGACCCTGACAGTTCCGTCGAAGCTGTTCAAAATATAGAAGTTGCCTTCCGACGGGCGCCACACCGCGATGTCCGTTTTGAGGTCGCCGTCGAAATCGGCGGGAACCGGAACGTCGGTCGCGATTCCCCAGTGCGGACCGGTGAAGCCGGCGGTCGATCTGAGCAGGTACCAATTGCCGTCCGACGGCCTGAAAACGGAGATGTCACTGCGTCCGTCGCCGTCGAAATCGTATGGAACGCGGCGCTTCGTCGGGATCGGCTGCCAGTCAGGGAGGTCGTCCCCGGTACCGACCGAGATCTGTGTTCCCAATCCGCCGCCGACATTCGAAACGTAGATTCCCGTCGAACTCGTGATCGTGAAACAACAGGCGTGAACGACCTTCGTTCCGTCGGGCGAATACGCCGGCGACGAGCGGCCGAATCCGGACTGGACGCGGTTCGAGCCGTCGGCGTTCATCGTCCAGATTGACTGCGTCGTGATGTCGTTGCCGTAAACGAACAGGATCTTCGAGCCGTCGGGTGAATATGAAGGCCGGTTATAGTAGCCCGCGACGTCCGAGATCACGTTCTGATTCGAGCCGTCGGCGTTCATTGTAAACAGACGCAGGCCCGTCATCCGCGACGTGACGAAAATGATCTTCTGGCCGTCCGGAGAGAATGCGGGAACGTCGTCGGTTCCGGCGTCGTTCGTCAGGCGCACCTGATTGCCGCCGTTTGCGTCCATCTTGTAGATCTCGGTGTTGCCGTCGCGATTGCTGACAAACACGATCGAAGTACCGTCCGACGAATATCGCGGCTTGGTATCCGATGCGGAGTTATTGCTCAGATTCACCGGATTCGATCCATCCGAATTCATCTGATAGATCTCGTAATTGCCGTCGCGGTTGGTCGAGAAGATCATCTTCGTCCCGTCCGGCGAAAATTCCGGATCGGTGTCCGTCGTGGCGCTGTTGGTCAGGTTCGTAAGTCCCGACCCGTCGGAATTCACCGAGTAGATCTCGGTTCCGCGGAAGAACGCAATCTTGCCGTTTTCCGCGCAGGCGAAGCCGATGCAGATGCCCGAAGCTTCGAAATCCGCGATCTTGTTCGAATCGAGGTTGCCGAACGACCGGTTCGGCGGCGTGAAGTGATGGTTTGAAAGCGACGGCGAAACGCTGTAATCGCCGCCGGGCAGAAGTCCCGCAAATTGAAAATTGCCGGCGCCGTCCGTCGTTGCGGTCGCGTTCGAAGTTCCGCTCAGGTTCACCGTAACGCCGCTCAGACTCGAGCCATTGCGGACGATCCGTCCGCTGATCGTAAACGTATTTGGCGTTTGCGCGACCGGTTGCCATGCCGGGGAATTGTTTGACGAACCGGTTGTGCCCGAAACGTCGGCGATCACGCGCACCTGATTGCCGCCGGTGACATCCATCAGGTAGATCCCGGCGGGCGACGCGTCGCGTCTGAAAGCGATCGTCGTGCCGTCCGCGGACCATGCGGGGTTGACGTCCCCCGAGACCGTCGTCAAGTTGAGCTCGTTGGTGCCGTCCGCATTCACGACCGCGATGCCGCTGCCCGTTTTTCCGAAAACAATCTTCGAACCGTCGGGCGCCCATGCAGGGCTCGTGTCGGTCGAGGCATTGTTCGTGACCTGCTGTTCGCCGCTCCCGTCGGAATTGATCTTCCAGATCTCGCCGCCGCTCACGAACGCCAGCTTCGTCCCGTCGGCAGACCACGCCGGCGCGGTTGGCGTCGATTGCGTGATCGCCGTGAACTGCGTCTGGCCGGTGCCGTCCGAGTTCATCGTCCAGATCTGCCCCGCCCGCTCGTAGGCGATCTTTCCGGTACTCGACCATGCAGGGTTCGTCTCGTTGACGCCGTTCGTGTTCGTCAGATTCAGTAAGTTGGATCCGTCGGCGTTCATGACATAGATATCCTGCCCGACCACGCTCGCGACGAAGGCGATCTTCGTCCCGTCCGGCGACCAGACCGGATCAGACACCGGCGGAAGCGACCCGGCGATCGTAAGGATGCCCGATCCATCCGCATTCGCGGTTCGAATGTAGAGTTGCGGCCCCGAAAAAGTGCCGACGGTCGTCGCATATGCGAGCCGTCCGAGAGTCAGGCTCGGGCGCGCAGCGACACTCGTGCCCGGCGCGTCGGACTCAGCAAAGAAGAGAGCCGCGGCGGCCGCCAGGATGATGAAACCCAGGGTCGTGAAACGAATCAAGCGGGACTTGAGTATCGATCGCATAAAATTCTTTGTATTGCTCCGAGCTGTATTGTTGATAACTTTATCCGCCGCCCCCCAATCAGGCAAGCGTTTTTTCCGATGACGCTCGCTCAGAATTTTCGGGCGAGCGCGACGCCGGCAACGACGCCGGCAAAGCCGACAAGGACGCTCAAAAAGAGGTAGGCGAACGCCGTCACGAAGTGGTTTTCGCGGATCAGCCCCCAGATCTCGAGCTCGAACGTCGAGAATGTCGTGAACGCGCCGAGAAATCCGACGAGGATCGCGAACCGGATGTTTTCGCTGACGTCGGCTTTGTCAGTAAAGAGGATCAGAAAGAACCCGATGAGAAACGATCCGACGACGTTGATGACGAACGTCGGAAAAGGGAATTTCTCGAACATCGTATGGAGCGGCGAGACGTTGATCAGATAGCGCGCGACCGCGCCCAACGCGCCGCCGGTCGCGATCGATAGCAATTTCATCGGTTCGAAATTCAAAGTTGTTTCTCCCGTTCGTGGTCGGCGTCGGCAAGTAAAAAGTAAAAAGTAAAAAGTAAAAAAGGGGAAAAGGGGAAAAGGGGAAAAGGGGACCACCGGAATCCTTTATCCCAAGCGTCCGTTTGCGCATGAGCGATAGTAACAAATCGTTCTATTTTGCCTTTTTACTTTCCACTTTTTACTTTTCTGCTCACTGCTCACTGCTCACTGCTCACTGCTCACTGCTCACTGCTCACTGCTCACTTACCTATCTGATCTCCCGATATCTTTTCGCCAGCGCGCGCGGCGGGACACCGACCCAATACAGTCCCTGAAAGACCGACCACTTCACAAACGTCCAAAGGAACGAGCGGTCGTGAAACCGGCGCGACGAAGTCGTCACGGGCAGCATGATGAAATCGAAATCACCCTTCCGCTGCAATCGTTTGTAAAGATCGACGTCTTCGAAGATCGGATAATCCCTGAAACCGCCGACCTCGCCGTAGGTCGATCGCCTGACGAA
>JAKOSS010000041.1 GCA_029777145.1 Acidobacteriota bacterium
ATCAGCCATCAGCCATCAGCCATCAGCCATCAGCCATCAGCCATCAGCCATCAGCCATCAGCCATCAGCCATCAACCATCAGCTATCAGCCATCAGCCATCAGCCATCAGCCATCAGCCATCAGCTATCAGCCATCAGCCATCAGCCATCAGCCATCAGCCATCAGCCATCAACTATCAGCTATCAGCTATCAGCTATCAGCTATCAGCTATCAGCTATCAGCTATCAGCTATCAGCTATCAGCTATCAGCTATCAGCTAATACGGATACAGGTGCTTCAGGTTCGTGCGGACCTTTAATTCATTCAGCTTTGCCAGTGCCCGCCCGCTCTCCAGACTATCTATCGCAAGTCCCGCGGCCGATTTGGCATCCGGCGACATCCCGCCGACGAGAAGCGCCGCGGCCGCGTTGATCAACACCAGCCGGCTCGCTGCGCCTGTCTCGACTCCTTCGAGTACGGCCCGGACGATCGCGGCATTCTTTTCGGCATCGCCGCCACGCAGTTCTGCCATTTCGGATTCTGAAACCGGTTCGAGACCAAAGTCTTCGGGGCTGATCTCAAATCGATCGACTCCGTCGGGCGTGACCTCCGCGACGAATGTCGGACCGTTCAAAGTGATCTCGTCCAGACCGTCCGAGCCGTGAACGACCCAGGCTTTCGTCGTCCCAAGCGCGCGCAGAGTCTCGGCGACCTTCTGCACGAGATTTTCATGCCAAACGCCCATGATTTGAAACGGCGCGCCCGCCGGGTTCGTCATCGGACCGAGCAGATTGAACGTCGTGTGCACGCCGAGTTCCCTTCTGACGGCCGCGACGCGTGCGGTTGACGCATGATATTGCGGCGCAAACATAAAGCAGATCCCGATCTCGTTCAGACACTCTTCCGAGACGTCGCGGCTGCACGAGACATTGACTCCGAGCGCCGACAGCACGTCCGCGCTCCCCGACTTGGACGTCGCCGCGCGGCTTCCGTGTTTCGCAACCGGCAGGCCCGCGCCGGCGATGACGAACGCGGCTGCGGTCGAGACGTTGAACGTCTTGACGCGGCTCGACCCGGTTCCGGCGGTGTCGATGAACCGCTCGTGCCGGCAATCGATCCGCGTCGCGTGCTCGCGCATCGCCTGCGCCATTCCGGCGAGTTCTTCGGGCGTATCGCCCTTGATCGCCAGCGCGACCAACGCCGCCGCAATCTGCGAGTTGTTCGCGGATTCGTCGAGAAGCGAGTCGAGCAGCCCCCGGGCCTCGACCCGGCTCAGATCGACGCCCTGCATCAATCGCAGCAGGATCGACTTTAGCCGGTCGGGCGGAGCCTCGTCGGTCCGTCCGGGCATTCCAAGCAAAAATGACGAATCGCTGTGCATAAACAAAAAAGCCGCGGCCGAATGTGTTTCGGTCACGGATTCCTAACTCGCGGGCTTCGATCGGAAGCAATTAGAAAACCGCCGCTGATCGCCGCCAGCACACCAGTGAACGGACCGTAAAGTTCCGCATCGATTCGGTTTTCGCGATCTTGGGCGTCCGTTTCATGTGCTATCATACTTATAGTCAACCCATACTTTTTTTGCAACATATGGAAGAGATCTTCGAAGCCACAAAGCGTCCGGCAGAGTCGCTCTTTTTCCACAAGAACGACCGCCATGACATTCGCTTGGGGGACATCGTTTCGACGTCTCCTGATGATTATGCGTCGGCCAACGTCGTGATCGTCGGCTGCCCTTACGACGCCGGCGACACGCTTGCCGGTCGGCGCGCGGGAGCTGCCGGTGCGCCGGATGCGATCCGAACCGAACTTTACCGCCTGTCGAACTTTGGCGTCCACAACCGGGTGATCGACATCGGAGATATTGTCGGCGACGACGATCCGGACGTTTACCGTGAACGACTCGCAACGGTCGCGAAAAAGGTCCTCGGTGACGGCAAGCGGCTGATTGTGCTCGGCGGAAGCGGCGACATCGCCTATCCGGCGGGAGACGCGATGGGCTCGATTTTTGGCAGTGATCGCTGGCTCGGAATTAATATCGATGCCCGGCTCGACGTCGCCGATGATCCGAATCTGACGTCCGAATCCGCGTTCGGAAAACTCGTCCGCGAGGAGCGCCTCCTGTCGCGATACCTTTATCTGATCGCGTTCCAATACTGCTTCGTCGCGCATCCGCTGTACCGTCAGATCGTCGACGCGGACGCGAAATTGATCAGTCTTGCGCTTCTCAGATCGCGCGATGCGGCAGATACCGAATTGCGCGAGACGATCCGGCTCGAATTCATACATCACAGCCGAACGATGAACGTCTTTTTCTGTTTCGACCTCGAAGCCGTGCGCGCATCCGAAGCACCCGGAGTCACGGAGCCGAGCCCGTTCGGACTGCGCGCCGGCGAGTTTTTGACGCTGACGGAATTTGCCGCCGACCTCGTCAACACGAAGCTGTTCCTTTTCTGTTCGGTGAACCCGCTTTACGATCAGGACTCGCACACCGCAAAGCTCGTGGCGACGGCGATTTACAGGATCCTATCGTCGAAGCGTTGAACTTGACACGAATCCGCCTTCTTTGGCATTCTTGTTATTCGCTTTTTGCAGCGAATTTTTAGTCAGTTAGCTCAGTGGTAGAGCACTACCTTGACACGGTAGGGGTCAGCAGTTCAAATCTGCTACTGACTACCATTTTTTACTTTCGATAAGATGCTTTCGAAGAACTTTGCCTTTTTTGGACAGACTACTACGACGCGCCTCTAACGGCGCGCTTTTAGGGGTTTGCTTGTCAGGCCCCGCGGCAAAGTCGCTCTTATCGGATCTGATCATTTTTCGTAGTAGAAAAATTGTTAATCGTTAGTAGTTATTCGATTTCAAGATCCGGACCCGGCTTTGTCAAGGTTTTGGGCCCTGGACGTTGAAGTCAATTAACAATTAGCTATCAACCATTAACAAAGCGATGCAGATCAAATTCGGTGACCAGATAAAGGAATTCGCGGAACCTGTTTCCGTGCTTGACGCTATCAAAGCGTTCGACCGCGATGTTCTTAAGAACACCATCGCGGCGAAGCTCGACGGCGAAGAAGTCGATCTGTCGCGTCAGATCGATTCGGACGGCAAGGAGCTCGCGCTCGAACCGATCCGGACCGACACCCGCGACGGGCTCGAGGTTCTCCGTCATTCGACGGCGCATTTGCTTGCGGCGGCGGTGCTCGATCTGTTCCCCGGAACCAAACTCGGCGTCGGACCGGCACTGATGGATGATCCGCGGTACGGATTCTATTACGACGTCGTCGCGCCGCGGCCGCTGACCGAAGCGGACCTGCCGGTGATCGAGAAGCGGATGAAGGAGATGGCGAAACGCAATCTCGTTTACCGCCGCGACGAGATCTCGAAGGACGAGATCCTCGGAATCTTCAAAGATCGCGAGGAACCGCTCAAGTGCGAACTGATCGCGGACAAGGTCAGCGATACCGCGAGCGTCTATTACATCGACGGCTCGCCGTTCATCGATTTCTGCCTCGGACCGCACGTCGGCCATACCGGCAAACTCAAGGCGTTCAAGCTTTTGGCGTTGTCAGGAGCGTACTGGAAAGGTGATTCGGAACGCGAGCAGATGCAGCGCATATACGGCACCGCGTTCGCTTCGCAGGACGAGCTCGAGGCCTGGCTTAAGCAGCGCGAGGAAGCCGAGAAGCGCGATCACCGCAAGCTCGGAAAGGAACTCGACCTGTTCTCGATCCAGGACGAATACGGTCAGGGATTCATTTTCTGGCACCCGAAAGGCGGCGCGATCCGCACCGACATGGAGAATTATCTCCGTGAAGAATTGCAGAAGCGCGGTTACGGTATGGTTTTCACCCCGCACATCGCCAAGCGTCAGCTGTGGCAGACCTCGGGGCACGAAGAGAACTACGCGGATGCCCTTTTCGAACCGGTCGGGATGCCGCCGAAGTTCGGCGAGGACACCGAGTTCCGGCTGAAGCCGATGAACTGTCCGTTCCATATCGGCATTTACAAGTCGCACCCGCGTTCGTACCGCGATCTGCCGCTGCGATATGCCGAACTAGGAACCGTTTATCGCGCCGAACTGTCCGGCACTTTGCACGGGCTGATGCGCGTCCGCGGATTTACGCAGGACGACGCGCACATATTCTGCCGACCGGATCAGGTGACCGACGAGGCCGGCGCCTGCGTCGATTTCGCCTACGACGTCTTCAAGACCTTCGGGTTCGAGAAGTTCAAGGTCGAACTCTCGGTCCGCGGCGGTGCGGACAACAAGGGATATCTGGGCTCGGACGCCGATTGGGAAAGCGCCGAGGCGGCGTTGGTCGATGCGTTGAACAAACGCGGGATCGGCTACGAACGGATCGAGGGCGAGGCCGCGTTTTACGGACCGAAGATCGATATCAAGGTCGAGGACTCGATCGGACGCCTCTGGCAGTTGTCGACCGTGCAGTTCGACTTCAACCTGCCGGAGCGGTTCCAACTCGAGTTCATCGGCGACGACAACAAGCCGCACCGGCCGGTAATGGTCCATCGCGCGCTGTTCGGGTCGGTCGAACGGTTTTTCGGAGTTCTGATCGAGCATTACGCGGGAGCGTTCCCGTTCTGGCTCGCGCCGGTCCAGGTCGCGGTCCTGCCGATCACCGATCGGATCAACGATTACGCCGAGGCGGTCGGAAATGAACTCAAGGAAGCCGGTTTCCGCGTCGAGGTCAACTTGAAAAGCGACAAGATCGGCGCTAAGATTCGCGACGCCCAACTGCAGAAGGTCCCGTTCATGCTGGTCCTGGGTGACAAGGAACTTGAAGAGAACAAGATCTCGGTTCGCGAAAAG
>JAKOSS010000004.1 GCA_029777145.1 Acidobacteriota bacterium
AAGAATTTCTTTCGCTCGGCCGGACCGACCCGGACGATCAGAGTGAATGGTTCGGCATGACCCCTCTGGCGCTTCGTATGGCGCGATCGGCGAACGGCGTCAGCGAAAAACACGGCGAGGTGTCGCGCGCGCTTTGGCACAAGATGTTTCCGTCGGAGATCTCGGTCAACGAAGTCCCGATCGGGCACATCACGAACGGCGTCCACGCCCCGACCTGGATCGCGCCTACGCTGAAAACGCTCTATTACAAGCATATCGGGCCCAATTGGACGTCTCTTCTCGCCGATCAGGCCACCTGGCGCGAAGCGATCGAACGGCTTCCCGACGCGGAACTCTGGAAAGTACACAAACAGCTCAAGCATCTGCTGATCGCGTTCATCCGGCAACGGACGCTCGCCAAGGAAACAGGACTTCAGGAAACGATCAACGAGCACGAGGACACGCGGATGCTGCTCGATCCGAATGTTCTGACGATCGGATTCGCCCGTCGGGTCGCGGCCTACAAGCGCTGGAACCTGATCATGACCGATCTGGAGCGACTGCTGAGGCTCGTCGACGATCCGGTGCGGCCGGTCCAGTTCGTCTTTGCCGGCAAGGCGCACCCGCAGGATCTGACCGGCAAGCAGCTGCTGCAGAACCTGATGAGCATCAACCACGATTCGAACTGGCAGCGGCGCGCGGTATTCGTCGAGGATTACGACCAGGAGGTCGCACGATATCTTGTTCAGGGCGTCGATGTCTGGATGAACGTTCCGCGCCGGCCGCTCGAGGCGAGCGGTACGAGCGGTCAGAAAGCAGCGATGAACGGTGGCTTGAACTTCTCGATCCTGGACGGTTGGTGGATCGAAGGATACAACGGCGTCAACGGTTTCTCGATCGGCGAACTCAACGTCGGGGATGATCAGGAACAGATCGATCTCGAGGATGCGGAATCGTTGTACCGCATTCTGGAGCAGGAGATCGTTCCGGCGTATTACACGACCGATGAAGGCGGTTTGCCCGTCGAATGGATCCGTCGGATGAAGGACGCACTGGCGACGCTGACCACGCAATTCTCGAGCGATCGGATGGTCCGCGATTACGTCGAGCAGATTTATCGCTGATTCAACCGCGGCTTTTCGGCTATAATGGTCACGGCTCGGATCCGTGGCCATTTTTCGTTTCGGTATGAACCAGAAAGAGTTTCAAGTCGGAGTCATCAAACCCGTCGAATGCATGAAGGAAGCGTGGGAGCTCATCAAGCCTGACTACTGGCTGCTCTTTGCCATCACGCTCGTCGGAGCGATGATCGGCGGTGCGACGATGTATATTCTGCTCGGCGCGATGATGTGCGGGATGATCTATTGCTATCTGCAGCGCATCGACGGTAACAATGTCGATTTCAACGGGCTCTGGAAGGGGTTTCAGTGGTGGCTTCCGGGCCTGATCGTCGGCTTGATCATGATCGTCCCGATGATCATCGTTTACTTCATCCTTTATTTTCCGTTCATCGCCGCGATGGTGATGGGGTCAAAACTCAGCCAGGGCGAACTCATGGGACTCCTCGGCGGCGCGCTCGCCGTCGATCTCGTGGTGATCGTCGTCATGGTCTGCTTTCACACTTTGCTGATGTTCAGCTTCCCGCTGATCGTGGATCGCAATCTCGGAGCCTTCGCCGCGATGGGACTTAGCGCGCGGGCCGTTTGGAAGAACCTCAGCGGCGTTGCCGGCCTGTACGGAGTCGGATTCATTCTGAGCCTGGCCGGAATGCTCGCGGCGTGCGTCGGAATCTACTTCGTGATCCCGATCATTCTCGCTGGAAACATGCTCGCATATCGCAAGATATTCCCGGCTCTCGGCCAAACCGACCTTCCACCCGCTCCGAGTTCGTTCGAAGGAGCCGGCAACTACAGATAATCAAGATGTCGCAAATCAAGGAACTCGCCACAAACGACGACCTGACCGCGTTGTTCGATCGGTCGTTCAGTGAGCCAATCTTCTTTTTCAAACACAGTCTGACCTGCGGTATCAGCTCGGTCGTGCTTGACGACGTCCGTGAACTCGATGCCGAGATCCACATCGTCGTCGTCCAGCGTTCGCGGACGCTCTCGAACGAGATCGAAGCGAAACTCGGCGTCCGGCATGAATCTCCGCAAGCGATAGTCGTATCACAAGGGCGGGCGATCTATTCGGCATCACATTATGATATTTCGAGCGATGAGATCGCCGCGATTCTCAATGGAGGCGTGAACGAAGGATGACGGAACCGGTACAGATCGTCGAGGAATCAGAACGCGAGCTTTCGATCACTTGGAACGACGGGATCGTCACGCGTCATACCGCGGCAAAATTGCGGCGCTCGTGTCCGTGCGCGTCGTGCGTGAACGAATGGACCGGTGAGAAAATGCTGCGCGACGAATCCGTGTCGGACGATATTTCGATCGACTCGACATCCGTCGTTGGTCGCTACGCGCTCAATTTTCATTTTTCCGACGGTCACGAGACCGGAATTTACAGTTTCAAATACTTGCGCGGCCTTTCTTGATCGCGGCCGTGGGCTTATTCTTAAATTCGAACGATGCTCAACGAGAAAGACATTTTTGACGAGAGGCAGGAGAGCAAGGTCGCGAACTATTCGTGCCCGTTCTGCCGCGAACGACACGATTACGACGTCCGCTGGCTGAAGCGGACGAAGAAACGCCAATCGCCGCGCCACCTCAACCAGCACGACCTTGCGAGGTTTCAAAACTCGCGCGATTACATGGTCAGGATCGACGACACGTTGATGTGCAAAAACATGCGCTGCCGGCGCCGTTTTGACATACCCTCGTCGCAGACCGTGGTCTTCATCTGATCCGCGGGCGCGCGTCGCGAGGCACCCACGACAAATTCCAAACGCCTTTCGGGTGTGCTATTCTCGAATCAGAAATCCACTCCGAACCGCTGTCCAACACGACCTTTTCGGGATCAGGCTTTGTTCTGCGTTTCGGACAAACACTGCGAGGAAAAATCGTATGATCTCCGGAAAAAATCTCGAGTTTTACGAGCGTGAAGAACCCCTCGACGAAGAAATAACCGAATTCATTGACGACGAGATCGCGCATGTCCCGCAAGCGCCGGGCGAACTTGCCGAGCGGCTGAAAGAGCATCATTCGTCGAGCCCGGCCGATGCCGGCGGCGACATCGATGCAAACTGGGAAGAGGTGAATTCAAGCGGTGCCGAGTCCGTCTTCGGTCATAATCCGACGCCGGATCAATCGGATGTCGAGGAAAATGCTCACGCCGTGGGAATCGACTACGAGGACAATGAACCGCTCGATTTCGAGAAAAAGATCGGCAAGCGCGATCGTGACCGGTATGAACTCGACGAGCGTTCGAAAACCGGTCACGGCTCGATTTGAAATTGGAAAAAAAGGCTTCGAACGGCTTCTTCTAGGAGGCCCGGAATCGAGCCTTCCTGATTCTTGCATCCTGGAGCCCGACGGAATTCACCGAACTTTGATCCGCACGGCTCTCGGGTTTGAGAATCACGCGCCGCGGTCGCTTTTCGCGACGATTCGCGTTCCTTCGCGGTCGGATCTTTTTTCCGCGATGCTTTCGGAGCGTGCAAAACACGCGATACCGAGCCAAAAGACGCGTGTTTCACACGCTCAGGCAAAATGCGGGTTCGACACACCACGTGCCGCTTCGCTCCACGTAGTGCTATCGACACGTCGCCTGCTTTGCACGCTCAAGAGCGCCGGCGATCCGATTAAGGGCAGATGCCCGGTGATCGTTTGCATTGTTGTCGAGAGTTTTCGACGTTTTGGACGGGATTGTACTTGAATTTTGAATATTTTGAATTTTGAATTTTGAAGCTTGAGCGATCACTTATCGTAGATCTTCACCACCGGTTTGCCGTCAGAACCGATGTACGCGCGGTACATTCCCTCCGAATTGAACGAGACCGCCATGTTTCCGAACTGGTCCATCGCAATAACTCCGCCGTCGCCGCCGATCGCCTGCACTTTCTTCATGACGATGTCTGCCGCCTGCTGAACCGGCATCGCGCGGTATTCGATCTGCGTCGAGATATCGCGTGCGACTCCGAGTCGGATGAAGTACTCGCCCCAGCCCGTCGCCGAAACTCCGCACGTGTTGTTGTTTGCAAACGTTCCCGCCCCGATGATCGGAGCGTCGCCGACACGTCCGTATTTCTTGTTCGTCATGCCGCCGGTCGACGTGCCCGCGGCGATGTTGCCGTCCTTGTCGAGCGCGACCGCGCCGACCGTTCCGAACTTGTTCTCGGCAAGCATTTGCGACGGCGTCATTTCGGCGTAAATGTCTTCCTTCGAACGCGGTGCATTCAATCCGCCGGAAATGCTTTTGCCCTTTTCGCTTTTTACTTTTTCCTTTTCCTTTTCTTCTTTGAGGACCTGCTGCAGCGCGTCCCAACGCTGTTGCGTCCAAAAGTACTTTTCGGCGACAAGTTCGAGTCCCATTTCCTTCGCGAAAACCTCGGCGCCGTCGCCGATCATCATCACGTGCGGCGAGCGTTCCATGACAGCGCGTGCCAGCGAGATCGGGTTCTTGACATGGTGCAATCCGGCGACTGCTCCGGCGTTGAGCGTCTTGCCTTCCATGATCGACGCATCGAGTTCATTCTTGCCGTCGGCCGTGAAAACGGCACCCTTTCCGGCGTTGAACAGCGGCGAATCCTCGAGAATGCGTATGCCGATCTCGACCGCCTCGACGGCGTTCTTGCCGTCCTGCAGCGCTTTGTAGCCAGCCGTGACCGCCTCTTCGAGCTTCTTCACATACTCGGCTTCCTGTTCCGGCGTCAGCGTTCCCTTCTTGATCACACCGGCCCCGCCGTGGATGATGAATCCAAGCCGCGGACTCTGCGGCGACTGCAATTGCCTGATCTCCGCAAAGCTGCCCTTTTGCCCGAACGCCGTAAGCGGCGCGACAAAGAACGTCAACGCCAGAAAAGCCGAAATGTAACGAATCATGATATTTGTACTCCAAGTCTTTAGAAGATCACTGCCCGCGATTCTTCACGATCTCCGCCACAATACATGACTTACCGCCGATGCGCGTCTCACGGAGCGATCTCCGAGCAAGATTATCACGCCGATTTGCACAAAAAAAGGCCGCCGAACGAATCGACGGCCGAGGTTGGGGCGACCCTTTCGGGACCTCCTAAGGAACGTAAATACTCAACAGGCTTCTGATGTCGAACGCGGCGTCGTTCCGGGTCGCCGCCGTTTTTGCGGCGCCGCGGTACGATCGTTGGCCGCCGACGGAATCGAGGCCGAGGACCTCGCCGTAATCGTGATATTTCTTTTAACAGCAAACTTCGACTTGAAGTAAGCCGGCGCATTATTTCTCTTTTCGAATGTCTGGACAAGAGACTCAATCGGCGTCGAGTTCCAAAAAGCCGACGGGCCGGCGGGCAAGTTTGGCGGCC
>JAKOSS010000475.1 GCA_029777145.1 Acidobacteriota bacterium
AATGGTGGTTTTCCGGGCTCGCAGCACGCAGGGACAGTCACGGCAGACCGGGATTTATGAGCGGGCCTTTCCAAAGGGGACGATCAACAAGGTCGCGGACCTCGATACATTTGTACCGGACCCAAACAATCTCGACTCGATGTTCAAAGAATTCCCGGCGATTCCAAGAATTTCGGAAAACAACAATCTCATCGCTTTCAGCGGGAACCATACTCCGGTTTATCGTTACACTTTGCCGGACGGCGCTGAGACGAGGGTTGGAACAACCGGGATCTATTTCCGATCGTCGAATGATGAACTCTATACAGGCGCATCGAAGGTCGCGCTGGCCCCCGGCTATGATTACCACTCGGTTCCGGACCTCGACCCACCGATCGCGTACGACGTGTTTCCCGGCGCGCCGGCAGTAACCGATAGCGGCAAGATCGTCTTCAAGGGCAATTATGTTTTGAACGGGATCGGGAGAACCGGCATATTTTTCCGTGATCTTTCGGAACCGCAACGGGGAAAGGAATTCCGGATCAACCGCATCGCAGATTCGGATACCGAGATACCCGGTATGCCGCCCAGTTTCAAAGCCTACACTTTCGGCTCGACGTCGCCGCCGAGCGTATCGGGGGAATCCGTGGTCTTCCTCGGGCTCGACAACGAAGAGAATCCGCATGCCGGCGGCATTTACCTTGCGCCGATCGGCCCGAAGCCGGAACTTCGCAAACTCGTGGGCATCGGCGATCCTCTGCCGGATCTTGCCGGTGGCAGGATCACGCGCCTGGGCGAAGGACTCTCGTTCGACGGCCGATACGTTTCTTTCTGGGGTGCGTGGGGAGATGCGATCAAGACCGTCAGGCTCTATTGCCCGAAAGACGGAGAGTCGAATTTGATCGCCTATTGCAACGGGGTGGACCCGAACAGTATCTACGATCCGGAACGCGACGAGTGGTATCAGGATAAAGAAGTGAACGTTAATCAGGGGATCTTCCTCTACGACACGGTACAGGAATATGCGTTTCTTATCGCACGAACCCCTTTCGATTTCGACGACTTGCAGTTCTGGGTCTATTCCGGACGGCCTCCGGGAACCGGGAATCTGGCCGACGAGGAAACGGTGGAGGAACCGCCGCGCTGGCGTTCGTCTGCTTTTGTCGCGGCGTCCGACGGACTGGCGGTGTTCAAGGCCCGAACCGGCGACCAGACCAAGGCCGGTGAGTACTTCAATGTTGTCGACGGGCTGTATATGAAAAACGGTCCGGACCGAACTCCGATCGAAATCTTGGCCGAAACCGGAATGATCAGCGATATCCTTGACCCGTCAATTCCGACCGGAGCCTTGCCGATCATTGGACTCGGGATTGAAAGGGACGGGTTCCGTGGAAACAAACTGGTGATCACGGCGTCGATGGCCGATGAGGAGAATAGTTGGGGCGGAATTTACCTCGCCGACATTTCCCGGGGAAATCAGATCGACGTCCGTCGCCCAAAGAAGGTCGGCCGCTAAATGTCGGGCATCAAGACGCAAGCAACGTACCCGGCCAAAAGACGAAAGCCCCGCATCACGCGGGGCTTTAATAATGATTGCGTTGAATTTCAGACGTTCACGGTCGGAAGTTCCGGGCGGGCGTCAAGTTCGAAGAATTTGACCGGCACCGCGCCGTTGACCTTCTCCTTCTCTTTCCGCATCTCATACCATTTGTCGCAATGGGAGCAGTAATAGAACTTAAACGTCAGATCCGTAGTCTCAAAATTCAATTCCAATTCGTGGTTGCAATGCCAGCAAGTCATCAACCTACCCTCCTTATTGTTGCGTTCGAACGCAATTTTACCACAAAATACAGGGGGCTAATCAACACTTTTTTTCGACGCCGGAGCCGTTCCGCTAACCGTTGCAACTGCGATGATTAGGGGGTTGCGTTCAAGTCAGCCGAGAGGCGCCGACGTTCAGGAAGCTGAAAAAATGATCACCACCGTCGCATTTGATGCCGACGATACGCTGTGGCACAACGAGCGTATCTTCATCGCCGCCAAGGAGCGCTTCAAGTCGCTTCTCGCAAACTATCACACGCCGGATTGGATCGAGCAGCGGCTCGACGAGACCGAGGCGCGGAACATCGCGCATTGGGGTTACGGGATCAAAGGGTTCTCATTGTCGATGGTCGAGACCGCCATCGAGTTGACCGAAGGACGCGTCGGCGGCGACGAGATCGCGTGGATCGTTGAGAACGCGCGTGAAATGCTCGGATCGCCGATCGACCTGTTGCCGGGCGTCATCGAGACGGTGCGTGCGCTGTCGGGCAGCTATGATCTGATGGTGATCACGAAGGGGGACCTTTTTGACCAGGAAACGAAGATCGCCCGCTCGGGACTCGGGGATTTCTTCAACGAGGTCGAGATCGTCTCCGAGAAAAACCCCGAAGTTTACGCCGGTATCCTCGCCCGGCGCGGCCTTGAACCGGCGACATTCGTCATGGTCGGGAACTCAATGAAATCTGACGTTCTTCCGGCGGCCGAGATCGGCGCGCATGCGGTCCATATTCCGTACGAGACCGAGTGGTTTCTCGATCGCGTCGACGAGGACGCGCTCAACGGAAAGCAGTTCGCCCGCCTCGGTTCGATCAGCGAACTTCCGCCATGGATCGAACTTCAGAGCCACCGTTGACAACTCTCTGCGAACATTTGGTCGTTTCCGCACGTAACACCTGCGAACAACTGAAACGACTATGCTTAGCGCGCATCAACTGACAAAAGAATACTCGGAAGGCGGAGATGTCTTCCGCGCCCTCGACGAGGTATCGCTCGAGATCGGTGACAACGATTGTGTCGCGATCGTCGGAAAATCCGGAAGCGGCAAATCGACGCTCATGCATCTGCTGGCGTGCCTCGATTCGCCGACAAGCGGAGCGGTCCGCTTCAACGGCGACGATCTGACGCTGCTTTCCGCATCGGGACTCAATCGCTTCCGCAACGAGACGTTCGGATTCATTTTCCAGCAATTTTTTCTCAACGGCCGCGACTCGGTCCTCGAGAACGTTTTGCTGCCGCTCAAGATCCGCGGTGTCGGTTCGAACGCACGGCGACGGAAAGCGCTTGAATACATCGACGCGGTCGGGCTTGCCGACAAGGCGAGAAAGTCCGCAAAGGATCTTTCGGGCGGCGAGAAGCAGCGTGTCTGCATCGCCCGCGCGCTTGCCTCGGAACCGCGGATCATCTTTGCCGACGAGCCGACGGGAAATCTTGATTCGGCGACCGGCGTGCTGGTCGAAGACATTCTTTTCGGGCTCAATCGCGACAAGGGAATCGCGCTCGTCGTCGTCACGCATGACGAGGAACTCGCATCGCGCTGCCCGCGCCGCGTCGAACTCAAGGACGGCCGGATCATTTCCGATACGGCTCACGCGGCGGAGGCGCAGTAACGACGATGCAGATCAAAGACCTGATCATAACCGCGAACCGCAATCTGTGGCGAAACAAGCTGCGCACTTTGCTGACAGTCATGGCGATCTTCGTCGGATCGTTCACGCTGACGCTGACCAACGGCCTCGGCGACGGTCTCAAGGACTACATCGACAAGCAGGTGCGGAATTACGAAGGGAACGCCGTCGTTTTCGTCAGGCGCAAGATCGAACAGCGAAATCCGCGCTCGTCAAAGGCTCCGCCCGAGTACGTCGAAGGCGCGGCCGACGAAGAGTTCGATCCGAACACGATCGCCGTTACGGGTGAGCAGATCGATCGTCTGGCGGCGAACTTTCCCGAGGTCCGGTCGGTGTCGCCTAATTTTCCGGTGCGCGCGGAATACGTCGCGATCGACGGCGGCACGAAATACCAGACGCAGATAAATGCGGTGGGCCGCGGCGTGACACAGAAACTCGAGGCGGGCCGGCAGATCGACGGTCCGGGCCAGATCATCCTTCAGTACACGATCGCGAAGGCCTATTCGGAAGACTTCAACTCGCTTTTGGGTCGCCGCGCGACGGTCGGATTCAAGGCCGGGAACCCGGCGGCGATGCAGACGACGGAACTCGAGATCGTCGGTGTCGCGACGAAAGGGTTCATGACGTCGTTCTATTCGTCGGTCGATCCCGAGACCGAGAAGCGGATCTACGATCTGCAGCGCGGGGGAACGCCGGATTACGGACGGCTGCTTTCCTTTTCGATGGAACTCGGCAATTCCGATCCGGCGACGATCGAGAACGTCAAGAAACGTCTTGACGAGCGCGGATTCGTCGGCGAGACGATGGCCGACCAAAGCAAGCGGACGCAGGACGCAATCGGCATCTTTCAGATCGGGATGAACCTTTTCGCGATGATCGCGCTGCTCGCGGCGTCGTTCGGGATCATCAACACGCTCGTCATCGCGGTCATGGAACGCACGAAGGAGATCGGTCTTCAGAAAGCGCTCGGAATGGGCCGCGGAAAGGTGTTCTTCCTGTTCGCGTTCGAGTCGGTCCTGCTCGGGTTCTGGGGAGCGTTGGCGGGGATCGTCGGCGCCGTTCTTATCGGGACGATCGGTAACTCGTACGCGTCGAAGTATTTCCTCGAGTCATTCGAGGGATTCAGCTTGGTCGTCTTCAGGCCGCTGGCGTTGACGCTGATCGTCGTCCTGATCTCGGTCATCGCGTTCGCGGCGGGCGTCCTTCCGGCCTTCCGTGCAAGCCGCCTGGATCCGATCGAAGCGCTGCGGTATGAGTGAAGGGTTTCAAAGGAGAAGCAAATGATCATCACTACGGGAAATGAGATCGCCGGTCACGAAATAATCGAATATCGCGGCGTCGTCCGCGGCATCGTCGTGCGCGCGACGGGGATCGGCCGCGGGATCATCGGCGGACTGAAATCGATCGCCGGCGGAAACATCGAGGAGTTCACGCATGTTTGCGAGAACGCCCGGCGCGAGGCGACGTCGCGCATGGTCCAGCACGCGCATGAGATCGGCGCGGACGCGATCATCGGAATGCGCTTCGATTCGACCGAATTTTCGCAGGGTTGTACCGAGGTTCTTGCGTACGGAACGGCGGTGAAGATCCAGAAGTCCTGAATCAGGGGATCCGCGCGCCCTTGTCGCGCCGTCCGATCCTCATGTCCACGAGCCAGTCGAGCCAGCGGTATTTCAGCGTCTTCGGCGCCAGGAATTCAGTGATTCCGACTGCTTTCCGCGGCTTCCCGTCGCGGAGCGTCAAGGTCATTTCAGAAAGGAATCGTAAATAGAAGAAGCTCGAGTCGATCGTCTCCAGATGTTTGACGCGAAGTTTCATGCCGTCGGCGGTGACGAACGTCATGCGCTGCGGAAAGCGGATCCCGAAGATGTCCCGCTTCTGGTTGAACTCGGCGAATTCGGCGTCGCGTTCGCGAAGCACGCCGTCGCGGATCGTCAAGAGTTTTGTGACGCAGCCTTCCTCAGAGCTCTCGCACTCCGTATAGCGATAGAAGACGGCGGTCGCGTCGTTGAAATGCGCCCGTCCCCAATGCCAGTCGTTGACGGTGTCGGGCAGCCAGCGGGTGTCGTAGTTATGATCGTGATAGCCGGTGCCGCGAAAATGGAGCGTCCGGACCGGTTCGGCGGACGTTCCCTTGACGATGACGCGACCCGAAACGTCGGCGCGCGGGGCGACCAGGTTCCAGTGATGCGCGCCGGCGACGGCGTCGCGCGGCGAGAAATCTCCCTCGACGGTCAGCCATTCGAAACTTGCTTCGACCGAAAATCCCCGGTGCGTCTTCGACGCGACCGTGATCACAAAACCCGAACCGTACGGCGCGGACTTGAACTCAATCGAATTGCCGCCGATCCGGCACGCCGGTTCCTCGGTCGACGCCTGGAACTCATCCGACCGGAATTCGTTGATCGCCCGGCAAAGAACCTTGCCGTCGCGATAATAAAAGAACGCGACCGCGGGGATCCGCGATCGCGCATCGGACATCTCGGGACGATTGTAGCGGGGCGAAAAGACGAAATTGTCGAGAAATATGATGACGACGGCATCGCGGCC
>JAKOSS010000476.1 GCA_029777145.1 Acidobacteriota bacterium
AAGGGTCAGGTGGACGAAACAACCCTACTTCTTTTCAGCATTGCGAATCGCATTTATCTGATTCGCAAGCGCCCCGCTAAGGAATTTTGCTTTCTCTTTGAGTTCGTGGAACTCATCGAGTTTCAAATAGCCGATTTCGCGCGCCAAGTGAAGTTGACTTCGCGCCTCTCCGGCCGAACCCTTGGCGATATTCAAGAAGTTTAGGTACTCGTTGCGGGATCGGCGCTCAAATCCTTCCGCAATGTTGCTCGAAATTGAAATCGACGACCTTCTCAGCTGATTTTTCAATCCGAAATCAGTCTGAAATCCGTCACGGTCTGTTAGCAGGTAAATTTCCTTCGCAAACTGAATCGCTTGCTGCCAGACAAACAAGTCTTCAAAAGACTCGATTCTCTTATTCATCTTGTGTGAGTCCTCCAATCGTGAGATTTTTTGATTTGTTCAAATAGAACCCCGAAGGGCTCTTAATCGAAACCCGGTTTCCCCTTTTCCCCTTTTCCCCTTTTCCCTTTTCCCCTATTCCCCTTTCTTAGACCCCGTATATCTTGAGTTTGAACTCGTCGTTCGACGTCTGGACCTCGACCCGTTTTCCCGAAAATCGATAAGAATCGCGCAGGATCATCGGCAGTCCGCCGCGGGGTGCGTGGACGCCGTATTCGCGCATCGTGAAGACGGCGGCGATCTGCGGATTGAGCCGCTGCGTGACGCCGTAGCGGATCGCGCGGGCGGCGGGCGGTGCAAAGCCGTTTGTCCGGCGCGGATTCACGAACTCGATCGCTTCGTCGTAGATCGTTACGCGAGTCGGAATGTCGCGGATCGCGAGATCGCGATGGATCAATGCGTTGATGATCGCCTCAACGACCGAATAATGGTGGTACTGATGCCTCGCGGCGACGGGCGAATCGGAAGACTTCCCGCGCTTCGGCTGTGATTTCTTGAGATCGCAATACCGCTTGACGAAGCGTTCGACCTCCTCGAAGATGTGCGCGAGATTTCCGCCGATCTCGACCGACTCGACCGTTTGCCGGTCGCCGTTCGCGCCCGAAATTCTCTCGACACGAACCCGCGATCTCGGCAGTGCATTGACGACCCGCTCGTTCTTGCCGAAAAGCACCACGCCGGCGACGGTCGGGATGAACTCGTCGCCGGTCCCGATCGCCATCAGCAGATCTTTTTTCAGGAAATCGGCAGTCTGATATAGATTCTTTCCGAGCGAATCGACCTCGAACTCGTCCGCGAAACTCCACAAAAGTCCGTCGTCGAAATCACTTTCTTCAAATCCCGGCACCGGCATGTTCTCGTACGCCAGCGGACGTATCTCGTCCAGCCATGCGGAGAGTTCATCACGCCCGATCTCGCGTTTTTCGGCTCCGACGCGGACATAGAAGCGGCCGTCGCGCGTGCGGTACGGACGGCGCTTGCCGTCGATGTCGAGCGCGACGACGCGGCGTCCGTTGTCGAACGAGATAACGTCGATCAGCGGGATCACCGGCGGCACGATCTCCTCGCGGCAGATCCGGACGATCTCTTCCTGAACGCCCTCCGGATTGCTCACGCCTTCAACCCGCAGCTGGTCGCTGACACCGAAGATAACTGTGCCGCCCGCGGTGTTCGCCAATGCGACGATTCCCTGCGCGATCTTTTCGGGATTCGAAAGCTTGACCTTGAGTTCGAGATAAGTGTCTTCGCCGCCGCGGATGAGACGCAGCAATTCCGACCGGGTGGTTACCGGCGCGGGCGTGTTAAGAATGTATTCCTGAAATGAACGTTCGTTTGGCGAGTCGAACCGGGGACTATGACGAAATCTTCTGCGTGCCATGACAAACGAGCGTGCAATTTATGTCAAGACGGCCACGCCACATACCGCCCGTGCGAAAGCGAATCCGCAACCGGAGTGAAATCAACTGACTGTATTGAATCATTTCGGGCGACAAAACACTAATCGTATTTTTCGGTTTTCGCGACGACAAATTTTCAGTTTGATGATGCAAGAGTCGCCGCTTTCGGACGTTCTTCACTCATCACGGCTGACGCCCGGAGGTATTTGGATGATGAGAAAAGAGAGTCCGTTGGACAACATCAAGATCGCGAGCCCGTGTTCGCAGGATTGGAACTCGATGACCGGAAACGATCGGCAGCGATTCTGCGGTTCGTGCGAGCTGAACGTTTACAATCTTTCGGGGATGACCCGGAGCGAGGCCGAGCGACTGATCATTTCAGCCGAAGGACGGCTCTGCGTCCGTTTCTACAGACGCGCCGACGGAACCGTAATCACGCAGGATTGCCCGGTCGGATGGGCCCGGGTCAAGCGACGCGCAACGATCATGATCTCGGCGGTCGCGTCGATGACGTTCACGTTCTTCAGCGCGCTCGGCCTGATGTCGCTTACGGGACGCTCACACGAATCGGCGGAGGTCGGCGCGATCGCCGTCAATCCGAACGCAAACATTCAGATCACCCGCACGCCGGTCCCGCTGATGGGAAACATCGCCGTGCCCCAGCAACGTGAGATCGTCGGCAAGGTCCGAATTGATGAACCCCGCTCGACGATGGGCGAAGTGGCGGTCCCGCGTCGCTGACGCTGATCGTGGACGAAAATGACGAAGCGCGGGCCATTGAAAGCCCGCGCCGCGCCATTTGGAGTATCCGATTCTATTCGAGCCTTTCGGCCTGAACATTCAAGTCATTTACCTTATCGAAGTTAGCCCTTTCGCAGTTTTTCGCGTGAATTTGCGGTCAAAGAAAGAAAATCCGACCGCGAAGGAACGCGAATCGTCGCGAAAACGATCGCGTCGAGTGGTTCGCAAACTCGAGAGCGGTTCGTATCAGGGTCCGGTGAAATCTCCGACAGCGCCTCCTATCGCTTCACAAAGTAGCCCTGACGTGCGCGGACACGAGCGGCTGGAGTAGCGACGCCGACCTTGAGATTCACAAACTGGTTCTCGGGAAAATCGGCGTCAGAATAATACTGCACCAAATATTGCGCCCGCAGTTCGTTCGCGAGTTTACGGAAAATGTCATTCAGGATCTCCTGGTTCTTTTTCTCGTGGTAGGAGTTCAGGACCGGATCCTTCAAACTGACCGGCTCGAACTTCGGCAGGAAAGCCGTGCCGCCGGTGTCGTCGGCGAAGCGCTGCAGATTCGACTGCCCGAAAACGCTCGATTGATTGAGCAGGTAAGAACCACCGCCGGGATTGATCGAGTAAAATACCGAGTCCGCCCGCTGCAGAGCTTTCAGGACCTTGTTCTGTTCCTTGATCTTGGCCGCTTCGCGCGCCTTGAGCCGAAAATTCCGGCGCTCGTCGTACGACACTTTGTCCTGAACGAGCTTGTTCTCGGCTTCGATGATCGCGCGCACTACTCCCGCGCTGTTGGTATCGTCGCCGTCGGTGATCGCCAAGAGAACCTTCCGCGTCCCTTTCGGCGCGTTCTGTTCGAGATAGGTCACCGCTTCGCGTACCGAGTCGAAAAAAGACGTTTGCTGATTCGTCGGACGAATGTTCCGGATCGCGACTTCGGACCGCTCCGCGGTATCGCGCGGCTGGACGAGCACGAGGCGCTCTCCGATCGTGAAGATCGTCGCCCGGTCCTCGGGTCGCATTACCTCCTGCAAGAACTTGATCGCCGTCTGCAGTTCGTAATCGAACATCGGGTTCGTCGTCGCCGAGATATCGAACAGGAGCGCGATCTCGAGCGGAACCTTGTCGGCGCTTCCGACTTCGGCGATCTCCTGCGGGCGATTCTCCTCGGAGATCAGGAAATCCTTCGCGGTCAGACCCGCGATCGGCTGTCCGTTCGCATCGGTCACCGATAC
>JAKOSS010000477.1 GCA_029777145.1 Acidobacteriota bacterium
AAAGACGGCGAAGAGGCGCTCCCGTATGAAGAACGTGACGGCGAGTCTCAGAAATTTCTGATCGTCATTAAGACCGCGATCCTCAAAGGTGAGGACATTCGCGACGCCAATGCGGTGAAGGGGATGGACGGTGACTATGAGATTGATGTCCAATTCAAAACGAATGCAGCCGAAAGATTCGGTCGGTGGACCAGCCAGAATGTAAACAGCTATCTGGCGATCGTGCTTGACGGCGTCGTCATCAGCGCTCCGGTGATACGGGGCCAGATCTTTGATTGGGCAAAGATCCAGGGGCGTTACACAAAAGAATCGGCGGAACAGCTTGCGCTCGGACTCAGAAACGGCGCACTTCCGGCGGCGATCAAGATCATCGACGGGCCGCCCATGAATCCGAAGAAATGAGGTTCAACCCGAGAGACGCGCCAGCCTTTCGGCCGCGGCTTCGAGCGTCTCGTCTTTTTTGCAGAAGCAGAACCTGACCTTTTGCGATCCCTTTGCTTTGTCGTTGTAGAACGACGATCCGGGAACGACGGCGACGCCGATCTCGCGGATCAAATGTCGCGTGAAATCGATGTCGTTCGCGAATCCGAAGTCGGTAACGTCCGTCATGACGTAGTACGCGCCTTCGGGAGATCCGCACTTGAACCCGGCATTTTTGAGGACCGGAACGATGAAATCGCGTTTGCGCTGATATTCGGCCTGTAGGTCGACGTAATAGCTTTCGGGAAACTCCATCGCGAACGCGCCCGCGTGCTGCAGACAGTTGGCCGCGCCGACCGTCAGAAAATCGTGTACTTTTCGTACGGCGCCGGTGATATCCGGCGGGGCGATCACATATCCGACACGCCATCCGGTTACCGAATATGTCTTTGAAAGCGAATTGACGACGACGGTCCGGTCTTTCATCCCGTCGAGCGTCGCCATGCAGATGTGCGGTTTGTCGGGAACGCCGTCGGCGCCGTAAATGATGTGTTCGTAGATCTCGTCGGTGAAGCACATCGCGTCGAATTCCTTGCAAAGACCGGCGATGAACTCGAGTTCGTCGCGCGTGAAAACCTTGCCCGTCGGATTGTTCGGATTGCAAATGATGATCGCCTTCGTCCGTTCGCCGAAGGCGGCACGCATCTCGTCGCGCTCGAAATACCACGCGCCGTTCTCGTCCTCATATAGCGGAACATGAACCGGCGTCGCGTCCGAGAGGATCGCGTCCGGCGCATAGTTCTCGTAGAACGGCTCGAAGAGGATCACCTCGTCGCCCTTGTCGACGCACGCCAGCATCGCCGCGATCATGCCTTCGGTGGATCCGCACGTGACCGTGATCTCGTTGTCCGGATCGACGTCGAGCCCGAGAAATCGCCCGGATTTTTCGGCAATCGCGTCACGGAATTCCTTGACGCCCCACGTTACGGCGTACTGATTGTGATCGGCGGCGATCGCTTCCATCGCGCGCTGTTTGATCGCTTCGGGCGCGGCGAAATCGGGGAATCCCTGGCCGAGATTGACGGCGCCGTATTTGACGGCCTCGCGCGACATCTCGCGGATCACGGATTCGGTCAGACTAAGGGATTTGCTCGAAAGTCTGCTTTTCATGTTCAGAAATCTTACCACAGGGACCGCGGCTCAGAACCCGAACAAACGTTGCTGAAAGAGACAAAAGTTCGGGTCGAGAGACCTCGGAACCTTTATCGAAGTAGCCTGCGGCTTGCCGCCCGGATGTGCGGAAAGGCTTTGCCTTTCAGTCCAACGCCGGGGTGACGATCGCGGCTGCGCCGCCTGCATTCAAAAATGCGGCACTAGTCTTTTTTCCCGAATCGCAAGGTGACCCCAAAGCTCACGGTCGTCGAATAACCGGGCGTCGCGTGGATCCGCGAGATCACGTCGCATGTCGGACAAGTCCTTGATTCGAAATAGTTTTGAGTCTCGAAATAATGTTTGTTGAGGAGATTGTCGACCGAGAAATTGAGATCGATCCAATTCTTCAATCGCTTCGTCAGGGCAAAATCGACGACATCGTTGCCGGCCGCGCGGATCGAGCGATCCTCGCCGTCGAGCCGGTAACCGGAAATGCTCCTCCAACTCAGCGACGAATTGAACCCGCGCCAACCCGAGAGAACCAAACCGGCATTCGCGACGGTGTGCGGCGCGCTGTCGACGATCAAACGCGTCCCGTC
>JAKOSS010000478.1 GCA_029777145.1 Acidobacteriota bacterium
AGTTCGACATGGCGGCAGGATCTGATCCGCGCGTCGTTCGCCAAACTTCCGAAAGAGAAGATCGCCGATCTGACGAACCAACGAATGCGGCAGGACGTCGTTCTTTTCGGGAATGATCAAAAGGAAAAACAGTCGTTGCTGTTTGAAAAGACCAGCGATCCGGACGCCTCGCTCAGCGCGGCCCTCGAAAGCGCGCGGCGCGACGACGAGATCCGCAAGAGATCGCTCGAACGGACCGGACTTTTTGCCGAAGAACTCGCGGCGAGCAACAACTGGGTGATCTCCGGCAAGCGCACGCTCGACGGCAAGGCGATCCTTGCGAACGATCCGCATCTGGCGCCGGCGGCGCCGGGAATCTGGTACCTGACGAGCCTGTCGAGCCCGGCGGTCCGCGTTGCCGGCGTGACTTTTCCGGGTGTTCCCGGGATCGTTCTCGGACACAATGCCTCGATCGCGTGGGGCGCGACAAACGTCGGACCCGACGTGCAGGACCTTTACCGAGAGGAATTCAACGCTGACGGTCGGTACCGGACCGAAAAGGGATTTGTCGCGCCGAAGATCCGCCGCGAGGAGATCAAGGTCCGCACGAACTTGTTGAAGCCCGGAACGGAATCGGAATCGTTCGAGGTGACCGAGACCCGCAACGGAGTTGTCATCACCGATGAAGTCGGCCAGAAGTTCGCCCTGAAATGGACGGCGCGCGATCCGCACAACCAGGAATTCGAGGCATTCTTCAAGCTCAACCGTGCACGCAACTGGAAGGAATTTCAGGACGCGCTCAGGTCGTACGGAGGCGCTTCGCAAAACTTCGTGTACGCCGACACCGGCGGAAACATCGGCTGGTATGCCGCCGGACGCGTGCCGATCCGGCGGACGGGAAGCGGCGAATTGCCGTACGACGGCTGGACCAACGCCGGCGACTGGATCGGGATGATCCCGTTCGAAGAACTTCCGCACCTTTACAATCCGCCCGGCGGATTGATCGTCACCGCGAACCAACGCACGGTCGGGACCGATTACAAGTATTTCGACAGCTTTGCCCGTGATGCCGCGAATCCGTGGCGCGCGCGGCGGATATTCGATCTTCTGAATTCGAACCGGAAGATCACGATGAACGATGTCCGGGACGTCCAGCTCGACGTCTTCAACGCGCCGTTCTCGACGCTCGCACGTGAGATCGTCGATCGCGGCGCCGCTTCGCCCGAAACGCTCGCGGCCCTCAAGGGATGGGACGGGCGGACGACCGCCGATGCGAAAGCGCCGGTGATCGTCAACGAAATCCGCAACTGCATCGCGAACAAGATCGCCGCCGACAATCAGCCTGTTCCGCAGTATGTCGTCCGCGAGCGTCTTCTTTATTGGGTCATCGCCGAGAACGCGGCTCGCTGGCTCCCGAAAGGTTTTGCGAATTATGACGCGTTGCTCAAGACCTGCGATTCCGAATCGCGGACGGCGCTCTCGCAGCCGAAGCGTTTCGGCCCCGACGAGTCGAAATGGCGCTGGGGCAACGTCTTCGTCGCGAATTTCCAGCATCCGCTCGCGGTCGTCCCGTTGCTCGGCTCGAAGTTCGTCGTCAAATACACGAACGTCAACGGCAGCGGCCAGACGCCGAATGTGGGGTCGTATGTCTCGATGCGGCTGATCGCGAGTCCCGGCGACTGGGACCGGACGCGGCACGTGATCCCGCTCGGCGAGTCGGGCGATCCGGAGAGTCCGTTCTGGAAGGATCAGTTTGAAGATTGGCGGACCGGCAAGCCGTCTGTCTTTCCGTTTTCGAAAGAGGCGGTGCTGAAAGCCGAAGTATCGTCGGTCGCACTTGAACCCTGGAAGAAATGATCAGCGGCGCCGGAGCAGGTCGAGCGTGTCCGATAGGATGATCGCCGCCGCCTCGGCGTCGACCTTTTCGAAGATCTTTCTGAGGTTGTGCCCGCGCTCGTGGAGATTCTCTCTGGCGGCGATCGACGAGGCGCGTTCGTCCTGCAGGATCACCGGGATCTCGAGCGACAACGCAAAGTTGTTCGCCAGCCGGCGGACATCGGCCGACATTTCGGTTTCGTCGCCGTGAAAACCGAGCGGCAAACCCAACACCAGCGCGACGGCATCAAACTCGGTCAGAATGTTCCGGGTTTCAACGAGAAGCGCTTTCCAGTTGGTTCGTTTGATGGTCCTGACGGCCCGCGCGACGAACCGCGTTTCATCGCAGACAGCGACGCCAACGTTGCGCGTTCCGATGTCGAGCGCGACCAGCCGGCCGTGCTCGGGGACGCGAGAAATATCTGTAAAGGCGTCCTGATTAGTAATTTCTTTTCGTTGCACGGAAACCCCGAATAATAGATAATCGTAAAACTTTGCTGATTGATAATTGTTGATCTTCGAACGCGAATTGTAAATGTCCGGCGGGTTTTGGACGGTCGGACGGCGGCGGTCGAAGTTTAATCGTTCAGCAGACAAGAGAAATGATGTCATTCCGCGGAAAAATAATCGTCGCTTTATTTTCGGCTGCAGTAGTTTCATATGCCTTGCTCGGCGGATTTCTCGGTTCGTACGCGCAACAGCCGATCAACGATCCCGGAGCGCAGATGAGGATCTTCGGATCCGTCCTGCAGCATGTTTACAACGACTACGTCGACGTGCCGAATCTCGAGCGTGTCCGGGGCGGCGCCCTTCGGGGACTGCCGGCTTCTCTCGATCCGTACTCGTCGTATCTGACCGCTGATCAGGTCAAGGATTTCCAAGCCAACAAGCAGAACACGCTGGCCGGTGTCGGGGCAGAATTCTCGTCGATCTCGTCGTATCTTTACGTCGTTTCGGTGATCAGGGATTCGCCGGCCGACAAGGCGGGACTGAAAGCGGGCGACGTCATCGAGTACATCGAAAACCGCGCGACGCGCGACATTTCGCTTTACGACGCGAGGCAATTGATCCTCGGTGAACCCGGAACGAGCGTCAAGCTGCGCGTTCTTCGCGCGAGCGCCAAGCCGCAGACCGTTACCGTCGTTCGCGGAAATTACCAGATCCCGAAGGCGGAAAGCCGCGTCGAGAGCGGAAAGATCGGCGTCGTCAAGATCTACAGCCTCGAGAAAGGCGAAGCGAACGACATCCGAACGCAGGTTCAGTCGTTGATCAAGCAAGGCGTACAGAAGATCGTTCTCGATCTGCGCGGAGTCGCGGCGGGTTCGATCGACGAGGCGGCCGAGGCCGCGAACCTGTTCATCAAGGACGGAACGCTCGCGCAGGTGATCGGACGGGAAGCCAAACCGATCAAGACATATACGGCGGATCCCGCGAAGACGATCTTTGAAGGGCGCGTCTCGGCGCTGATCGATATCGGCACGGCGGGTGCGGGAGAAGTGGTCGCGGCGGCGATAAAGGATCTGAAGCGCGGCGACGTTATCGGCGAACGCAGTTTCGGTGCGGGTACCGAGCAGAAGCTTTTCACGTTGCGTGCCGGAGACGGCATGCTCTTGACGATCGCGAAGTGGGCGTCGCCCGACGGAAAGACCTTCCTCGGCGAGGACCGCGCGAGTTCGGGAATCATGCCGACCGTCGAGGTGAAACGTCCGGAAACGCCGGAACCGCTCGAGGTCGAGGATCTCGTCGATCAGCAGGATGACAGCCAGCAGCCGGGAGCGTCGCCGACGCCGACCCCGAAACCGGAACAGCCGAAGGTCCTTGAAGATATTCAGTTGAAGAAAGCGCTTGAACTGATGACTCAGGAGAAGGAACCTGCGGCAAAGGCTGAGTAATTACCCTGACAACGCAAATGAAGAACGCCCGGATCCGCCGGGCGTTTTTTGTTTGTTCGATTACCACGAATTATCCGAAAGAACGGCACGATGGTGACATTTGCGCGTTTCGCGTCGTTCGCGGTCGATGCCTTTTGCGTCGGATGATCTCACGATCCCGTGAGTCTTGAGATCTTTTTCTCCAATTCCCGAACCGCGCGGGCGATGTCTCCGAGACGCCGGAAGGCGGCCGTCGAACGCAGCCAGTCCCGATTGTCGAATCCGGGAACGCCCGAGATCACCTTGCCGGGCTCGATGTCGTGCGAGGTCGCCGATTTTGCCGTGAGGACTGCGTCGTCCCCGACCTTCAGGTGTCCGGCGATCCCGACCTGTCCGGCGAGGATAACGCGCTTTCCGATCACCGAACTGCCGGCGAGCCCGGTCTGCGAACAGATCAGCGCATCTTCGTCGACGGTACAGGAATGTCCGATCTGAACAAGATTGTCGATCTTCGCGCCGCGTTTGATCCTCGTTTCACCGACCGAGGCGCAGTCGATCGCCGAATTGGCGCCGATCTCGACATCGTCCTCAAGCACGACGCGTCCGACCTGCGGGATCTTCAGCCAGCGCTTTTCCTCGTCCTTCGCATATCCGAAGCCGTCAGAACCGACGGTCGTGTTGTTGTGAACGATGCAGCGCGCGCCGACGACGCAGTTCTCGCGAACTGAGACGCCGGAATGGATCTCCGAGTCCTCTCCGATCTCGACGCCGTCGTAGAGCGTCACGTTCGGGTGGATCCTGACGCGGTCCGCGATCCGGCAGTTCGCACCGACGACCGCGTTCGCCATTATTTCTGCCGTCGGCGAAACCTCGGCGGATTCGTCGATGACGGCGCTCGGATGGATTCCGGCGCGCGCGGCCGTTCCCGGAAAGAAGGATCTAAGTGCCCTGGTATATGCAAGATACGGATCCGCCGCACGGACGACGGCGAGGTCCTCGCGAGCCGGTGCCGGCTCTTTCTCATTGAGGAAAATCGCCGACGCGCGGGTTTCGCGTATTTGCGGCGTGTACTTCGGGTTCGCCAAAAAGGTGATCTGACCGGCCGCCGCAATGTCCAGACCGGCGGCGCCGTCAATTTCCGTCTCGGGATCACCGCTCTCGATCCGGGAGTGCGTCAAAGCTGCAAGTTCGCTCAGTTTCATAAATCGAACAAAGATATTTAAATGCGGCCGCGGAAAGTTTATAATCACTTATCCAACTTTCTGAGCACTTAGTCCAGAATCAATCACGACCCCGACCAAATAATTTTTCGACCCAGGAACACCAGAATTATGAGTGAGCAAATTTTATCGCAATCTGAAAAAATTTACACCGCCGAAGATTATTTGCGTTTCGAGAAGACACAGCCGTCGCAATCGGAACTCAATGGCCGGAACAATCCGTCTTCGGGGTCAAGCCGTCGCCACAACCTGATCGGGAGCAATACGACGATCGCCATCGGCAGCCGGATCCGCGGGCAAGGGAAAGAGGTCTATGTCAACGACATGCGCGTCAAGATGTCGGCGAACGTCTACTGCTACCCTGACGTCATCGTCGTGTCCGGCGAGCCGTCCTTCGAGGGGAGGGAATTGGACGTTTTGACGAACCCGACGGTGATCGTCGAGATCATGTCGAGAACGTCGCTCCAGCAGGACAAGACCGAAAAGCTCGACCGGTATTTGGCGATCGACAGCGTCAAGGAGATCCTTCTCGTCAAGGAAGAGGAAATGCGGATCGAGCACTATCACCGGCAGAACGCCAGCCAATGGATCTACAGGATCTACACGGTCCGCGAAGACGTCATTTCACTTGATTCCGTCAACTGCAAGATCGCGCTGAGCGAGATCTACGCGCAGATCAAGTTCGACAGCTAGTTGAAGCCGTTTGAAAACCGGGTTGCGGCAACCTCTCGAAGGAAAGTGATTCGAGTCAGGAAATCAGCCATTTTAGTACGCAGATCGAGCACATACGGGACATGCCCGGCGAGCGGTCCGCGACCCGAAGGATCAGCAATGGCTTTTCGCCGACCGGGGATCAACTTCTAATGAATTGATCCCATTGGTGATACAGCTTATCCTGGGTCTTCGCCTTGTTGACGGTAATGTCTTGCTGGATCTCGAAAATTTTGGTTTGCGTTTCCTGCAAGATCTTCCATCGTTCCATTTGCTGCTTCTGAGCGTCTGATTGCATTTTCGATTGGATATGCGTCATGGCGTTCAAGAGTGACCCTCCACCGGGCAGGACTCGATTCGAGACCATGACGTGTGTTTGGTCGCCGATCGAGGCCAAAACGGCGCGGTCTAGCGGAGCGGCCGACCAGATCTCGACCGACGCATCAGCTGACAGGAACGGACGAAAGGCGACAAGACCACCCATCAGATCCGTACTTTGGCTGGCATCAAAACCGCGAATTTGAACCAATCCGACGCTCGCCGCTGACAAATTCCGCGACAATTCCGAAAGCTTCTGCGAAATACTCGTCACGCCTTCCGCTGATATTTCTACGGCTGTTGGCATTTTCACTCTCCTTGTATTGTGATTCGACCGATTCATTATTGCCGAACTCCGATAAATAACAAGCCGGCCGAGGGTCGTCGGACGGAAGAATTCGAAAAATTGACCGCCGGTGAGCGCGATCGGCGGGTTACAAGAGACTCAACGGATCGATCTCGATACCGGCGATTTTCAGGTCGCAAAAGCGTTCCTGCGCGCCGGCGATCGCGACGTCGACCGTTTCGCGCAGGGCGCTGCGGCTTGTCGCTTTGACGAGGATCTGCAATCGGAATTCGTTCTTTAGACGCGAAAGCGGCGCCGGCGCGGGGCCGAGGATGCGGCACCTGCGGGCCGTATCGGCCTTCGTCAGTTCCTCACGCATTATTTGCGCGTTGTCGAAGGCATACGCGTAGTTCTGATGCTTGAAGAGGATCGAAGCGAGGGCGGTGAACGGCGGATACCCGAGCCTTTGCCGGAATGCCGTCTCTTCGGCGTAGAATCCCGAATAATCCTGCGTGTTGGCGTGTCGAAGCGCGTAATGATCCGGATAATATGTTTGGATGATCACCCGTCCCGGAAGCTCGCCGCGGCCGGCGCGGCCGGCGACTTGCGTCAGAAGCTGAAACGTTCTTTCGGCGGAACGAAAATCCGGCATTGCCAGTCCGGCGTCGACCGATATCACGCCGACGAGCGTGACGTTCGGGAAGTCATGTCCTTTGGCGAGCATCTGCGTGCCGACGAGCATGTCGATCTCGCCCGCACTGAATTTGTCGAGGACCGATTCCATGTCCTGCCGCCGCGCGGTCGTGTCACGGTCAACCCGTGCGATCCGCAATTCGGAAAACTTCATTCGCAGCTGATCCTCGACCTGCTCTGTCCCTTCACCCATAAAATACAGGTATTTTCCGTTGCATGACGGACACGAATCAGGCACCCGTTCGCGGTGGTTGCAATAGTGACAGACCATCTTCGCGTCCCGCCGATGGTAGGTGAGCGTGATGTCGCAGTTGCGGCACCGGATCGCCTCGCCGCAACTCCGGCAGAGAACGAATTGGGAGAATCCGCGGCGGTTCAGGAGGATGATCGACTGCTCGCCCTTGGCGTGCGTCTCGACGATCGCGTCGGTCAGCGTCTTCGAAAACACGACGTCGTGCCCCGCGGCCCGGAATTCGTTGCGCATATCGACGATCTCGGCCGATGCCAGCGGACGGTTTCCGATCCGGTTCGCAAGCTCGAGATATTCGTACTTTCCGACCTCCGAATTGCGGAAAGTCTCGAGCGCCGGGGTCGCCGAACCGAGGACGACGACGGCGTTCGCGAATCGCGCGCGGACGACGGCGACATCGCGTCCGTTGTAGTACGGAGATTCGTTCTGGCGATACGATGCGTCGTGTTCTTCGTCGACGACGACGATCCCGAGATCTTTGAGCGGCGCAAACACGGCCGAGCGAGTGCCGATGACGACGCGGGCGTCGCCGCGGCGAATGCGGCGCCATTCGTCGAAACGTTCCCCGGGTGAGAGGTTTGAGTGCAGGATCGCCACGTCGGTTCCGAAGACGGCGCGAAGCCGCCGCGAAAAGACCGGCGTCAGCGCGATCTCCGGAACGAGCATCAGCGCCGATCGGCCATGGTTACGGGCGTGGTCCATCGCGCGGATGTAGATCTCGGTTTTTCCGCTTCCGGTGACCCCGTGAAGCAAGAACGCCGCGTAGGCACCAACGTCCTCAGCCCGGCAGATCCGCTCGAGCACGCTTTCCTGATCCGCCGTCAGCTTGATCGTCTTGTGTGACGGCGGCGCCGACTGGCGAAACGGGTCACGCAGGATCTCCTTCTCGAATATCTCGACGAGCCCCTTCTTTTCGAGCGTTTTGATCGGAGATGCGCTGACTTCGGCGACCTCGATCAACTCCGAGAGCAACATGTCTCCGGCATCCTGCAGGACGCCGACAACCCTTGCCTGGACTTCCGGCAGTTCAGACGCGTCGGGCGGCGATCCGGTGAGGCGCACGGCAAGCCGGTTCTTCTGTGACGTCGCCGCACGAACTTCGGCGAGTTCGACGGTCACGACACCGGCCGCCGCGAGTTCCCGGACGGCACGCGCCGCCGCGGCCTTGCCGATCGATCGTTCGAGTTGTTTTGCAGGCGTCGGCCCGTGTTCGGCAAGATGGCGCAGGATCAGCTGTTTGTTCGTCTTCGGAGCGACGATCGTCGAAGCCTCGGCCCGACCCTGATCGGTCAAGCCGACGACCTGTTCGACGTTGGCGTTGATTCCCGCGGGCAGCGACGCGCGCAACACCTCGCCCCAGGCGCTCGCATAATACTCGGCGGTCCAGCGGGTCAGTTTGAGGATCTCTTCGGTGATCAGCGGATCCTCATCGGCGATCGAAAGCACATCGCGGATCTTTTCAGTGCCGGCGGCTCGTGGCCCATCCGGCAGCGATTGATGGATCGCAACAATATAACCCGTGAGCTGGCGCTTTCCGAACGGCACGACGGCGCGGACACCAAGCGACGGGGGCGAGTCAAGCAGGCGGTACGTGAACGTTTGCCGCAAGGGCAACGGCAACGCTACTTCGACGAACAGCGCTTCTTCGGTTGTGGCGCGGGGCGGCAATTCCATTCGAAAGCTTTGAACGACCGTATCCAAGTGTAGAGGGCTCCGGACCGGGCCCGGCGGTTATCGCATATTGGACACGCGTGATTCTTACTCTAAAATGATAATCGAACGGAACTTATTACCGAAACCGATAATCTAACTGTCCGGAGGTTGATCGTGAATAAAGGATTTATGGCCGCATTGGGAGTCGCCGTCCTGGTTGTTGCCGGTGCCGTGCTGGTGATCTGGAAGATCCAGCCCTCGACCGATGAACAGAAGGAGATCGCGCTTGAGGGAGCGGTTCGCGAGGGATCGCCCGAATTTGCCGAGATCACGAAGAAGATCATTATCGAGAACGATCCCGATAAGACCTGGGAATCGCCGCTCGGTACCGGTTACGTGATGATGAACATCGCGGGCAGGGTCAAGAATTATTCGGGACGTACGGTGAATGGTCTCGAAATCAAGACGAGCGTGCTCGACATCAGCGGCAATCCCGTCAAGGAGAAATCCGTCTTGGTGGTTCCGATCCAACAGGCCGAACTTGCGCCCGGGGATGTCATGGAAGTCGTGGTCCGGATCGACGGATTCGGCAAGGACGACGATCGGGCGCGGGTCCGTTGGAAGGTTACGGCGATCAAGTTCAAGCAGTAGTTTCGTTGGATTCCTTGACGAAAAGTTCTTCAAGGGACTGTCGTACCGGCTGAACGGATACCAGCTTCCCGCCGTGTTTCCGCGCCGTCGAGATCACCTTTTCAACCGAATCCTCATCCATCAGCTGAATGCTGGCGCCGTTCGCCTTCGACGCGATGGTCGCGCCGGCGATCGCCGAGATCGCGGCTTCGAGATCCGGCGCCGATACTCCCTTGACGACCACTTCGAACATCTGGTTCTCGCCGCTTTCGGTAAGCAGGTCCTGAAGGTTTCCGGTCGCCGCCAGACGGCCTTTTCGCAGGATCGCGACGTTGTCGCAAAGGGCCTCGATGTCCGACAGGATGTGCGTCGACATGAATACGGTGGTGCCGTTTTCGCGCAATGAAGCGATCAGTTCCCTGATCTCACGGCGACCGATCGGATCGAGCCCTGACATCGGCTCGTCGAGAAACACCAATTCGGGGTCGTTGATCAGACTTTGCGCCAAGCCAACACGCTGCAGCATTCCCTTCGAGAATTTGCGGAGTTGCCGATTCCAGTCGGATTCGGCCAATCCGACACGGCCGAGCAGTTCGCGCGATTTCGCGCTGCGTGCGGCGGCGTCCATCCCGAACAGCCGGCCGAAGTAATCCATCAGTTCGGTTGCGGTCAGGTAATCGTAAAAATAAGGATTTTCGGGACAGTAGCCGATTTTTGCATGAACCGACTTGTCGGCGATGCTTTTTCCGAGGATCCGGGCCGAACCGGCAGAAGGGAAGATCAGCGACATGAGGATCTTGATCGTTGTCGTTTTCCCGGCGCCGTTTCCGCCGAGAAAGCCGAAGACCTGTCCGCGGCCGACGTTGAGCGTCAGGCCCTCAAGCGCGCGGATCCTGGTTTTCTTCAGGAATCCTTTCTCGTAGTCCTTTGTCAGGTTTTCGATCTCGATTACTTGTTCCATTGTTCTTCAGATTTTCGGGATCTCGGATCCCGGATTCAGATCGACCGTGCACCCAGCGGTGTTCAGCACGTACGGAACGCCCGTCGGATCGACGAGAGCGTTGGAGCGGTCGAGGTGAAAATCGATCCCGTTCGGCAGTTTGACGGTCTTGAGCAGCGGGATCAATTCCTTCAGATCGGATATGCACCGGCCGTTCTTCGACCGATAATCGGCGAGCACCTTGTTCATCGCGTCGCGCTCGTCAAGTGAATCAAATTCCTGGAGCCGAAGCATCGCGACCTGTTTGGTCCGGTCGTCCTCGGCCTGGTCGAGCAATTGCCGGTAGATCGAGCGGGCCGTTTCGCGGCTCCCCGCCTCGCTTTTCATCGACGCCACCATCATTTTGAAGAAAGGCGGCGCGCCGGGAATTTCCGAGCCCTTTTCGTACGTATCCGCGGCCTTTTCATAGTCTTTGAGGCGCCAGTAGATGAACCCGAGATGTTGGTAAAGCCGCCACTCGTTCGGATTGTTCGCGATCCCCTTTTGGGCGATCTTGATCGCCTGTTCCGGATCGATCGCCGGCAAGACGACGGCGCCGAACGCGTACGCGGCGCTGAAATGCGGATCGAGTTCGGTCGCGTTGTCGAGCATCGGATACAGCAAACGCGGGTTGAGCGGTCGCAGATTTTCAATGCTGACGTTGGGATCGTTGGATTTGACGAGTTTACCGCCGAGGTACTGCAACGACTGCATCCAATACCAGTCGGCGATCAGTCCGTTGAATCCGAGACTGTAATTCTTCAGCCGCGCCCCTTGCAGCGCGAGATCCTGATCTTCGTAACCCTCGGGCAGCGGCGGTTTTACGGCGTTGATGTAGCCGCTCAGCAAAAAGATAAGCAGAAAACCGGCCGCGATCGCGAGCCCGGACAGGATCAGATTCTTCGGCGACGATCTCATTTGAAGTTGCGGCGGCTGAATACGAGGATCGTGATCACCAGCAGGATCGCGACGTATACGATCGCATATAGAACCGCGGCGCCGAGCATGGTCGCGGGCGGCACATCGCCGTGCGCGGCGTTGGCGATAAAACTGTAATGCGAGAGATTCGGAAGCAGATAATAGATCACACCGAAGAAGATCTGTGCGCCTTTCGTCCCCAAATTCTCGGCGAATTCGTTGAGCGAGGCGCTGAAGTTTCCGATGATGAACACCATGAACGTCAGCAGTGCGCTCAGAGCCGGCGACGAGAACGACGAAAAAAGCACGGCCACGGCCGTCAGGATAGTGAGTTCGAAATAGATCAGCAAAATTGCTCCCCAGATCGAGCCGGCGAGTTCGCCGCCGCCGACCGCCAATAGTGCGATCGAGACGCCGATCCCCATCACCAGCACGTTCACGAGCAGCGTCAGGCAGAGGCCGAGATACTTGCCGACGACGAATTCGCCGCGGCCGATCGGCTTTGAAAATATTGAATACACGGTCCGGCGTTCGATTTCCTTGCTCACCAGGCTCACGCCGACGAAGATCGCGATGAACGCCCCGAACAGCAGCATTGCGCTCAGTCCGAGATCGACGATCGTCCGCGCTTCCTGGCCGGCCGTCAGTTCGCCGAGGAAAACGGCCGCGGCCGTGATCAGGAGGACGAACAGGACCAAATTGTAAAGAACGCGGTCACGAACGGCTTCGCGGAATGCGTTCAGCGCGATCGTTAACACACGTCCAAGCGGTGTCGAAGAATTGTTCGAATTTTCAGTCACGGTTACGGTCGGGAATCAGGACGAATCCCGTAAAGAGATGATAAACGATTGCAAACAATAGGAAAAGAGGATAATTCGCGTTCGCAGGCCGCGATTCGTGGTTGAAAAAGACCATCAGTCGCCGAGCGGTGGCGCCGTTTCGGCCGTCGTCGCGTCGAACGCGACCGCGATATTCGAATAGTCTGCGCCAAGAATTCCGACTTCGGTCACGCAAAAGCGTCGCGTACCGGACTTTGCGATTCCGCTGCTGACGGCAGGATTTGCGGAAAAGAAGAATGTTGCCGGCGTCGTCGGTCCCGCGACCGAGATCGCGCCGATGAAGTGATAGCCGCTCTTGGCTCCGTTGGCGATCACCGGATCGATCAGATTGGAGTCGCGAAGCGCTACAAGCCCAACCGTGTCGCCGTTCGTTGCCGGGGTTCCGGCGTAGTTTCCGGCACCGACCGACGCAAGGTACGTCGATTGCGCACCGTGGAGTGTGCGCAGCGTCGAGATCGAGGAACCTTCGTTCGCGGCGCGTCGGGATGAAAGGATGGACGGTACCGCGATGGCGACGATGATCATGCCGATCAGGATAACGATCAGGACCTCGATAAGCGAGAAACCGCTTTGCGTCTTTGATTGCAGCGTGAACATCGTGTGTGAAAAAGGAGAGGCCATCCGAAAATGCCCTCTCCTTGGTTTGTGCTTAGGTTAAGCCGAGATCGATTAGTTGTTCGCAGCAGTCGCCGCGGCGCAGGTCGTTTCGTTGAACTGGGTCGTCAAACTTCCCGTATCAAAGCGAACGACACCTTCCGTCTGGATGCAGAAGCGGCGGGTTCCCGTCTGGGTAACACCCGAACCGACTGCCGGCATCGTCGAATACCAGAAGGTCGCCGGCGTTCCCGCTGCCGTATCGGCCGGGGTCTGGTCGCCGGTGAAGACGTAACCGCTCTTGGTTCCGCCACCGAGAACTTCGTCAACGAGCGCTGCAGTGTGGAGCGTCGAGAGGCTGCCGGCGTAGTTTCCAGCACCCGTCGTCGACTGGTAGGTCATCTCCGCGCCATGAACGGTGCGCATCGACGAAACGGCCGATCCTTCGTTAGCAGCGCGGCGCGCGGCAAGCAGGTTCGGGATGGCGATCGCGGCGATGATACCGATGATAACGACGACGATCAGAAGTTCGATAAGCGAGAAGCCTTTCTGGTTTTTCATTTTAATTACAATCTCCTAGTTTTGTGTTTTGCCTGTCTGTGAAACCTTGTTAGGTCGCCGATTACCAGTACAAAAGGCGTGCCACGGCGGGGCGCTCACAGGCTGACAGGTGTAAAGTGCCTATTTACAGCTGTTTAACGGACTGTCGCAGTTGGCATTGCAGATCCCGGAGAAGCGCTGCGCGATCCAATTAACAGTTTTTGGTAAGGCTGCTCTGACAAAAAGTGTCAAGCAACATCGCTTTGCCATAAAAAAAAGCGAGGCGCCGATGGCGCCCCGCCTTTCAGGTAAAACACTGCGATCGGGGACTAGTTGTTCTCCGCGGTCGCACCCGGGCAGGTCGTGTCGTTGAACTGCGTCGTCAGGTTGGCCGTATCGAAGCGAACGACACCTTCGGTCTGGATACAGAAACGGCGGGTTCCCGTCTGCGTCACACCCGAACCGACTGACGGCATCGTCGAGTACCAAAACGTCGCCGGGGTTCCAGCTGCCGTGTCGGCCGGGGTCTGATCGCCGACGAAAACGTAACCGCTCTTCGTTCCCGATCCGAGAACTTCGTCGACGAGAGCCGACGTGTGGAGCGTCGAGAGGCTGCCGGCATAGTTTCCGGCACCGGTCGTCGACTGATAGGTCATTTCGGCACCGTGCACCGTACGCATCGACGAAACGGCCGATCCTTCATTGGCAGCGCGGCGGGCGGCAAGCAGGTTCGGAATCGCGATTGCGGCGATGATTCCGATGATAACGACGACGATCAAAAGTTCGATAAGCGAGAAGCCTTTCTGGTTTTTCATTTCAAGTTAATCTCCTGGTTTGTCTTTAAGTTTAATTGCCAATGGGGATCTTTGACAAACCCCTTCGAAACTGTCGTTTTTGACGGTGTTTGCAAGTGTTTGAAGTATATAATATTTGCATGAAAAGCAAACAACTGACGCTGATGGACGCGATGCTGACGACGTCGAGACGGAAGAAGACGAGCCGCGCAGTGGGAACGCTCGATTCGATTGCGAAGCTGGTGGACTGGGACGCGTTGGTGGATATAGTCGAGTCGTTGGACCGGACACGCGAAGGGCGTGGCGGAAGGCCGCCGATCCCGTTCGAAGTGAAGCTGAAGATGCTGTTTCTGCAGTACACGTTCAACCTGAGCGACGAGGAGCTTGAGGACCAGTTGATCGACCGGTTGTCGTTCCAGCAGTTCGTGGGATTGGGGTACGACGAGGAGATCCCTGATTTCACGACGTTCTGGAAGTTCAAGGAGAAACTGGCGAAGGCGGAACTGACACAGAAGATCTTCGAGGAGATCGTGAGTCAGATCGGGGAACGGGGACTGATCCTTAAAAGGGGAACGATCATTGACGCGACCTTGATCAACAGCGCAAACCGTCCGCAGTCGGCGAAGAACCGCGAGAAGAACAGGGACAACGGCCAGATCGACACGGACGCGTCGGGGGCGAAGAAAGGCCGGAAGAACTATTACGGCTACAAGGGGCATATCGGGATGGACGAGGGCAGCAAGATCATCCGCAAATGCGCTCTGACGCCGGCCGACGTGCATGACGTGCGCCAGGTCCACGAGATGGCGAGCGGCGACGAGAAGAGCATCTGGGCCGACATGAACTACAGGGTGGCGGAACACAAGCGGGCGGCCCGCAAAGCGGGGATATATTACGGGGTGCTGGACAAGCCGGCGCGGGCGACACCGCTGACGAACCGTCAGAAACGGAAGAACGCGAAGAAATCGCGGGTGCGCAAGGTGGTGGAACACGCCTTCGGGTTCATGAGGAAGAAGCTCAGGGTAACGGTGATGGGAGCCAGGAACATCACTCGAAACACGCTCAGATTCGAGATGTGGTGTACGGTGTACAACGTGTTGAGAGCCGCATTCATGCTCAGGCAAAAGTGCGCCTGATGGCCGAAAACCGGACAAAATCGGTTCTGAAAAACCGATCGGAACCGCCAAGAGTAGGTCAAAACCGGAAAAATAGATCAGAGAAAGGAGTGAGAGAAAGAAAAAACATGAAAAGAACACGGCCCGATTTCAAAAAAATCAAAAAAACCAACCGAGCCGTGCTCTAACTGAGTTTGTCAAAGCTCCCCAATGGCAAGTCGTTGATGTCGTATTCAAAGGGTGTGCCAAAACCGGAAAGCACAGGCTGAAAATAAAACTAAACCCTGTAAAGACAGGGTTTAGGGGGAATCAGATCGAATTGTAACGTGGGCTGACGGAGTCGAACAGGCCGTAGATTTTACAAATTTTGGAAAGTGGAATTTGACAAAATTTGTAATCAGCAAAGTCAGGAAATCTAATCTACGGAGCTCCGCATCTGTGCCGAAAGCGAACGGATGCTGTGCTTGTCGAGAAGATGCCTGAGCGAGCGGACCTGAAGCCGCAAAAGATCGGCTGCCTTGGTTTGATTGCCGCTCGTGCGTTTCAGCGCTTCCACGACATACGTCTTCTCGAGATTGTCGAGGTGCGTCGAGAGATTGATCCCGTCATCAGGAAAGTCAAACTCGGCGTTGATCCGCGCCGGATTGTAGTTGGTGATGTGGTCGGGAAGTCGTTCGGGCATGATCTCGTCGCCGCGTTCGAGCGCCACGGCCCGTTCGATCGTGTGTTCGAGCTCGCGGACGTTTCCGTGCCACGCATAGTTTTCGAGCAATGAGATCGTTTGCGGCGCGATCGTCAGATTGCGGCCCGTTTGGTCGCAAAACTTTCTGATGAAATGGCTGACAAGTTCCTGAATGTCCTGCTTCCGTTCCCTGAGCGGAGGCAGACTGATGGGGATAACCGAAATCCGGTAGTAGAGGTCTTCGCGGAACGTGCCGTCGTCGGCCATCTGTTTCAGATCACGGTTGGTGGCGGCGATCACGCGGGCGTCGATCGAGATCTCCTCGTGCGCGCCGACCGGACGCACGCGCCGTTCCTGGAGCACGCGCAGCAGTTTGACCTGCATCGCCGGCGACATTTCACCGATCTCGTCGAGGAAGATCGTTCCATGATTCGCCGCTTCGAACAGACCTTTTCGGTTCGTGTTCGCGCCGGTGAACGATCCTTTGACATAGCCGAAGAGCTCGGATTCGAGCAGCGTTTCGGTGAACGCGCCGCAATTGATCGAGACGAAAGGCTTTTCGGCCCGCGGGCTGAGATCGTGGATCGCGCGCGCGACCAATTCCTTTCCGGTTCCGCTTTCGCCGGTCACGAGCACCGTCGATTGGACTTCCGCGACGGTCTCGATCATTTGATAGACCGCCTGCATCTTGTCCGAGTGGCCGATGATGTTGCGGACCGAGCCGCGATCGCGCTGGGCGCGTTTGAAGGCCTTGTTCTCGTCGATCAGCGCCTGTTTCTCGATCGCCTTCTTGACGATGACCTTCAATTCCTCGACATCGAACGGTTTCTGGATGAAGTCGTCGGCGCCGAGCTTGAACGCTTCGCGCGCGGTATCGACCGTCGCAAACGCGGTCATCAGCACGAATCCGATATCGGGCAATCCCTCACGGACCGCGTTCAGCAGCTCGATTCCATCCATGTCCGGCATCTTGACGTCGGAAATGATGACATCGCTGCCTTCCTCCTCGAGCATCAGCAGCGCTTCGCGGCCGTTCATCGCGGTTCTGATGTTGTGACCGTCGGTCTCGAAAACGAGCCTCAACAACTGACGGTAGCTTTGTTCGTCATCGACAATTAACAGATTTGCCATAAGAAGAAACGAATTTTTGGTTGAAACGAAGGATTGGAAGCAAGCGCGGCGGAAACCGCCTCCATATTCTGACAGAAAAAGTCGGGCGAATTCAAGACCGAAATTCGGCGGCCGTTCATTCCTTGATGTTCAGGAAGCCTTGAAGACGTGACGATTTGAACTCGAACTCGGTCGATTCAGACCCGTCGGCGATGGCGGCCAACGGATCGCGCTCGACCGGAAGTTCGACCGTGATCGCCGTTCCTTCACCCTCAAGACTGCGGACGTTGATCGTTCCGTTGTGGTCGCGGACGATCTGGTAAACGATCGAGAGCCCGAGTCCGGTGCCGCCGGTCGTCGACTCCGAGAACGGCTCGAAGAGTTTTTCCACCTGTTCGGGCGTCATTCCGCAGCCGGTATCCGAAAAGACGATCCGCACGCGGTCCTCGGACACGAGTTCGGAACTGACGCACAACTCGCCGCCTTCGGGCATCGCATTGAGCGCGTTTCGCGAGAGATTCCAGAATATCTGCTTGAGCTGGGTCGGATCGGCCGAAATGTTGATCGGGTCGGGCGGCGCAACGTACTCGAGCTTGTGCGACTCTTTAACGTCCGGCGAATGCTTCAGCAGCAGGAAAGTTTCCTCGATGGTTTCACGGACATCGACTTCGGAAAAATTGTTGACGCGAGGCCGGGCGTATGTCAGGAAATTGGTGATGATCTTGTTCAGCCGGTCCGATTCGCGCAGGATGATCTCCATCAACCCGGCATTTGTCGATTCGGGCGGAGTGTTGATCTGCATCACCTGGATCGCGCCGCGCATCGCTCCGAGCGGATTTCTGATCTCATGCGCGAGCCCGGCGGCGACGCGTCCGACCGCCGCCAGCCGGTCCTTGCGGCGGACGCTTTCCTCCATCCGGCGGATTTCCGTCAAGTCCTGAAAAGTTATGATCAGCCCGGTTTTTTCGCCGGTTTCGCTGATCAGGGGCGTGATCGTGTAGCCGATCCGCACGAACAGACCCTCGGGTGTCGTCAGATCGGTCTCGAACCGGACCGGGTGCTCGAGAGGGTTTTTCTGCGACGCGGATGTCGCGATCGCGCCGTCGATCTCGCTGAGAAGCTCCTTGATCGAATTCCCGATCATCTGCTCGGAGGAGAAGCCCGTGATCTCGGCCGCCGCGGAATTGAATGTGATGATATTTCCCCCGAGATCGGTCGTGATCAGTCCTGACCGGATCGATTCGATGATCCGTTCGTGCTGGACCTGAAGTTTGGCGAGAGTTTTTGTGGTTTCGCGGAGCTTCTCGCCGGAAGCAAGCCGATCGGAGAGCCGCGATGCGAGCAAACCGACGAGAAGGAACGCGATGTCGTTGAAGCTGACGATCTGCACGACGCGGCGCGTCTCCGGAGCCGTCCCGAATGTATGAAGCATCTCGGCGGTCGTCAGGATCGACAGGACGGTGAAAAGCAGAACGCACCAGACGGCGGCGAGGATCGTCTCTTTGGCCGTCAGGAAGAAACCGACGACGCTGATCAGGACGAGATACAGCATGATATACGGCGATGTGAGGTCGCCGGTACGCCAGACAAGCCACGTGATGAGCAGGGAATCGAGAATTAGCTGGATGCGCGTCTGGAGCTGATAGTTCTGCCCCATTCGCAGCAGGAACAGATAGACGATCGTCAGTCCGACCGAGATCAGGAATACGAGGAACAGTCCGCGCGGAAAATCCTCATACGAGAGCTTGAGATGCCCGCTGTTCCAGACCCAGCTCGAAACGAGCAGCAGAAAGATGGTCAGGAGTCGGCCGATGATGAGGTTTTGCAGCTTGCGCGCAAGTTTCCCTTCGGTAAGCCAGTTTTTTGCTTCGTCGAACATAATCTTGATTCGAAGAATTGGTCAGTTTGACAATCGAAACTCTATTGGCTGATATAAGATGTAGCAGTTATGAAAACCACCGACCAACGCCCGTGGGGGAGTTACACGATCCTCGACGAGGGCGAAGGATTCAAAGTTAAGCGGATAGAAGTCTTGCCGGAAAAGCGGCTTAGCTATCAAAAACACGCGCGGCGGTCCGAACATTGGTACGTCGTCCGCGGACAAGCTAAAGTTACCCTAAACGGCTCCGAAATTCTAGTCCCAGCCGGAGCGGCGGTTGACATTCCGGTCGGCGCCGCGCATCGAGTCGAGAACCCAACCGACGATCTTCTCGTATTCATTGAGACTCAAACCGGCGATTACTTCGGCGAGGACGACATCGTTCGCATCGAAGACGACTTTGGCCGCGCCGGTTGAGCCGGTTTCTTCCCCAAGAACCAATCCGATGACGAGCGCCCTGGAGAAAATTCTTCCGTGGATCCTTATCTTTGCGTTGCTGATGCTCGCGATGATCGGATACCTCGCGCACCAGAACTCGGCATCGCTCGAACAGGCGATCAAGTGGGAAAAGAAGACGCAGACGATCCTTCTGGCGCTCGACGAGACCCTTGCGGGGACGATCGACATCGAGACCGGCGGCCGCGGTTACGTCATCACAAAGAACGAGGAGTTTCTGAAGCCGTTTGAATCGGGGAAGACGGCGGCGCTCGCCAAATTGCAGGACCTGCGCGATCTCGTCCGCGACAATCCGCGGCAGGACGAGCAACTTTCGGAACTCGACCGCGCGGTCCGCGAGAAGGTCCGCTATACGGAACGCTACATCGCGTACCGGCAGACGCTCGATCTTGAACGCACCGAGGCCGAGATGCACAAGGTCGAGGAACGCGATCTGATGGACTCGATCCGTTCGATGGTCGCCGCGATGAAGACCGAGGAACTCCGATTACTTTCGGTTCGCGAGGACAATCTCGAACTGACGCTGAAGAACAACTACTGGATGATCATCGGCGGCGCAAGTTCGGGAACGGCGTCGCTCGCGCTGGCCGTTTTCGTGACGCTGTTCGAGATCCGCAAACGCGGCCTTGCCGAACGCGCGCTCCGCGAAGCGAACGCCGGTCTCGAACGGCGCGTCGGCGAACGGACGGCGGAACTCCAGGATGCGAATGCCGCGCTCGTACAAAATGCCGAGGAGCGCGAACGTCTGCTGGAGAACGAAAAGAACGCGCGCCATGAGGCCGAGATCGCGAACCGGCAACGCGACGAATTCATGGCGATGATCTCCCACGAACTCAGGACTCCGCTCAATTCGATCCTCGGCTGGGCGCAGATCCTCAAAACCGGAGACGTTGATTCACGCACGCAGGCGAAAGCGATCGACACAATCATCAACGGCGCAGAGAATCAGAGCCGGCTGATCCGCGATCTCCTCGACGTGGCGCGGATCATCTCCGGCAAGCTGACGCTCGAACTCGTCTCGGTCAATCCCTCCGAACTTGTCAGAAACGCGGTCGAAACGATCAAACCGGCGGCGTCGCAGAAGGGAATCGAGGTCGCGGCCGTGATCGGCGATTCGGCGCGCGAAACACGCATCCAGGGCGACCCGAACCGTCTCCAGCAGATCCTCGCCAATCTCCTGACGAACGCGGTCAAGTTCACGCCGAACGGCGGACGGATCGGGGTTTCGATGGCGACGGTCGATGACCGGCTGGTGATCGAGGTCGAAGACAGCGGGATCGGTATCAGTCCGGAATTTCTTCCGTTCGCATTTGAGAGATTCAGGCAGGACCGGATCGGAACCGGGCAGACGGGCGGGCTTGGACTCGGTCTCGCGATCGTTCGCTATCTGACCGAGATGCACGGCGGGACGGTAAAGGTCGAAAGCGAGGGCGAGAACAAAGGCGCGAAATTCACGCTCCAGTTTCCGCTCGCCGGGACGGCGTCAGGTTCGGTCTGATTCAACAATGTGGAGGACCGCCGAAAGAAGATCCTCGGCGATCAGTTCCGGCCGGCTCACAAGTCCCGGCTCATGCGTGCTTCCGTAACCAGTCCGGACCATGACCGTTCTGATCCCCGCATGAATTCCGAGTTCGACGTCGAGCCGCTTGTCGCCCACCATCCATGAACGTCCGAGATCGATCGTGAAATCACGCGCCGCCTGGCGGATCATTCCGAGACCGGGTTTTCGGCATTCGCAGCCGGCGTCGGGTAGATGCGGGCAGAAGTAAAACGCATCCAGCGGATGGGTGAGTTCCCGCTGGATCGCCTCGTGAATGCTGGTCATTTGTCCTTCGGTGTAGATCTCGCGTCCGATCCCTGACTGATTCGTCACGACGATCACCAGAAAGCCCGCTTCCTTGAGAATCCGGACGGCTTCGTTCGTGTAGTCGAAGAATCGAAGATCCTCGACGCGATGAAGGAAATTGACCTCCTCGATCAGCGTTCCGTCGCGATCGAGAAAGACCGTTTTTTGTCCGTGTGAAGTGCTCATCGTCCTATTTTATGCACAATTTCGGCCGCGCGCTCAAATACCTCTGAAGGCTTGATCGAGGTCATGCACCGATGATCGATCGGGCACTCGCGAAGCATGCACGGAGCACAGTCGAAAGGCTTCCGGATGACGTGTGATCCGATGGGTCTGGTTGTCCGATCATCGGTCGGGCCGAAAATGACGATCGTCTCGGTCCCGACGGCGCGGGCGACGTGTGCGAGCCCCATGTCGTTCGAGACCATCAGGTCGGCAACGCTCAGGATCGCGACCGCCTCGGCGAGCGAAGTTTTGCCGGAAAGATCGATCGGCTTCACGTTTGCCCGGTCCGACACCTGCCCGGCGACTATCTTTTCGTCCGGCGAACCCAGAAGAACTACCTGACAACCAAGCCCGGTCGACAGCAGATCGCCGAGCGCGGCGTAAGATTCCGCCGGCCAGCGTTTCGCGGTCGAGTTGGTCGAACCCGCACCGAAGACGACCAGCGGCGCTGCGGCGTTCGCACCGGCTTCGTCAATCATTGCCCTCGCCGCCGCTCTCCGTTGCGGCGAAACCGGAAGCGTGATGTCCGGTTCGGTCGGGGGCAGTTCGCGTCCCAGCCGTCGTGCCGCCTCAGCGACGAGGTTGAGATAATAGTTCACCTCATGCCGTTCGCTTTTCCACGGAGGAACGTCGATCGGATCAGTCAGAAGGAACTTTCGGCCTTCGGTCGCATATCCGAAACGGCGTTCGACCTTGCCGAATCCGAGCGCCAATGCCGAGGCGAAAGAATTCGTAAACAGGATTCCGGCGTCGAAGCCCTCCGTTTTTAGGAGCCGGCGCTCCTCGCGAAGATCCCGCCGCCGCGATCCGGACGGACTGAAACTGAGAATTCGATCGATGAAGCCGGCGTCCCGGAACACGCCGTCCGCCCATGATCTCGTCAGAAGCGAGATCTCGGCGTCCGGAAACGACGCGCGAAGAGACCGCAGCGCCGGAATTGTCATCACGGCGTCGCCGATCCAGTTTGTGCCGCGGACGACGATCTTCTGCATCGGGTTTTTCAGTGGAACAACGTGATCAGCCCGTCATCAAGCGAGATCGACGGCTGCCATCCGAGTTCCTGGCGGATCAGCGTCAGGTCGGTAACGTAGCTCATCGGAACCGGCGGCGGGAGCGGATTCGCGTCGTCGATGATCGCCTGGAGGCCGGAGACCGATTCGAGTTTGCGCACCAGCTCAAGCAGCGTCAGCGAATTGGCAGGGCCGCCGCCGATGTTGTAAAGTCCGTGACGGATGACCGAATCGCTGAACGCCTCGCACGCCAACGCGACGTCACGCGCGTGAAGCAGATCGCGGCGCGGCGCGCCCGAAGCCGGCAACCGGAGCGTTTCGCCGCGGTTTATCGCTTCGGCATAGTTCGTAACAAAATTGGGTACATTTCCGGGGGAGTTCTTTACGTACGGCGTCGAGAGCCTGAAGATACATGATCGAAAGCCGCGTTGATGCGCATAATACTCGACGTATCGCTCGGCGATCAGCTTCGACCATTCGAGGGGCGATTGGCCCGCGTAGAGCGTCGCACAGTCTTCGGGAACCTCGGCATAATTATCGGCGAATCTCCCGTAAACGTCCTTCGTGGAGGCGAAGATGAATGCCGCGCCGGGTCGGACCGAACGGAGCACGTTCACCGTGCCCTCAACATTCGTCAGAAAGACCGATTCGGCGTTCTCGGGCGATTTGTCCATCTCGGCGGCGAAATGGATAACGAGATCGTAATCCTCGATCAGCGTTACGTCCTGCAAATTGAGAATGTCGCGGTTCGAGCGCCGCGAAAAGTCGTCCGCGCCGAAATAGTCACGGATGTGCGATCCGATGTATCCGCTTCCGCCTGTAACGATGATCTTCATAATCTAAACTTAAGAATCGAGAGTCCGGGGTCAAGAGTCAAGAATCGAAGGTAAATGGGCACGAATCGCGGGCGAGAATCACGAGTTCGGCTATGAGATTCAAGATTCCGGAGCAGAGTAA
>JAKOSS010000479.1 GCA_029777145.1 Acidobacteriota bacterium
ATCTTCGCGATCAGCGCCGTCTCGTCCGCGGAGACGAGCAGATAAACCGGCATTTCGGCCTTCATTCGCTTGAGGAAATCGGGAACGCCGGTGTCGATGTCGGCGACGTCGTCGAGCGACACCGTGACGAGGTCGATCTTATCGCCGTACTCGGTATCGATCTTGACGAGATCGGGATACTCCTCGATGCACGGGGCGCACCAAGTCGCCCAAAAATTGACGACGAGCGGCTTGCCGTTCGGTTTGAGCGCGGCTATCAATTCGTCATCATCGACCTTCGTGACCCGCGAGACCGCTTTCGGCTTTGTTTCGGCGACGTCTGATTTGAGCTGGGCAAAAACGCAATTGGCGCCGGCGACCAAGAGCGCCGCCGACACCAGAAACTTCAATGCGTTGTTCATTGCTTTTCCGTCCGCTTGATCGTGCATCCGAATGCGTTCGCGCGCGTCGTCGCGATCGCCTTTCCGCCGAGCGCCGAATCGGCCGCGTCGCGCAGATACTCGGTCGTGATGTTGCGACCCGACCGGTCGTTGTCGATCGCGCCGTGATAAAGCAGCACGTTCTTGGCGTCGAAATAATAAACTTCAGGCGTGACCGTAGCGGCGAACTTGTCCGCGAGCACGTTGTTCTTGTCGATCAGGATCGGGAATTTGTAGCCGACTTCGGCGGCGTTCGATTTCACCCAATCGAGCGACTCGGTCGCGTTCGAGTTGATCCCGACGAAGTTGATGCCTTTCGACTTGAATTCTTCGGAGATCGCCAGGATACGGTCGTTGTATCCCTTGACCACCGGACACTGCGCCGAAAGCCAAACGACAACCGTTCCGTTCTTTCCCTTCAGATCGTTCAGCGCCTTCGTTTCGCCGCCCAGATCGGGCAGACTGAAATTCTCGACCGCCGTTCCGACCTGAATCCCGTCGGCCCGTCCCGACCCTGAAAAAACTCCAAACGTGATCGCCAGTCCGGCGAACACCGCCAACAACAACACTGATCGTTTCATGCCAATTACTCCTTGTTCTTGATTTCCGGAAATTCGGTTTCGATTCTACGTTAGATCGGACCAAATTGTTTAGCGCGTGACGCGCACGACGTTGAATTCAAGCCGACAGCCGTAGGCCGACTCGAACATTTCCTTTCGAAACTCCATCGCCGCCAGTTCCGCGGCGAATTTCGAATCGCCGACGAGCGTCATTCGAAGGAGATTCTTTCGCACCCGATCGACGACGACGTCGGTCACGCGCCGCTCGTATCCGAGATCAAGGGCGTCGGCGATGCGCAGGATCGATCCGAGCCGCATCACCGTGCGCCTTCCGACATCGTCCAGAGCCATGAAATCAGGATGTTTGTCCCGCGGCGGCGATCCGCGATGATAACGCGCGACGTTTGCGATGACTGCCCTTTCGGCTTCCGAGAAACCGGTGACTTCGGAATGCTTGATCAGATAAAGCGAGTGTTTGTGGTGGCTTTCATGCGAGATGTGATAGCCGATGTCATGAAGGATCGCAGCCGCCGAAAGCAACGTCCGCTTGTGGCGCTCCAGGCCGTAGATCGGCGCGATCTGATCGAAAATCCTTTCGGCGAGAAACGCCGTCTGCAGCGCGTGTTTTTCTTCGTAGCCGAATCGTCGTCCGACGGCGAACACGCCGCGCAGGCGCGAGTCGTCGACATCCGGTACCGGAGGCAGCGATTCCGCCTCGATCTCGCGCAGATAATCGATGATGACGCCTTCGCGGAGCGCGAACGTGCAGGGCTTGAGATTATCGATCCCGAGCGCCCGCATGACATTTTCGAGTATCTGACCGCCCGCGACGATGACCTCCGCTCGCTGCGGACTGATCACCGGAATCTCGGCGCGCTGCGCGAGCGTCATCCGGCAGAGAGTTTCGTTGACTGCCGCGAGTTTCTTGAGCGGGATCGAATCCAGTTCGGCGCCGTCGAAATAATTCACGAGCCGATGCAGGTTGAGGATCGTGCCCGACGTGCCGGTCGCGACGCGCCACGTTTCGCCCTTGATCTTGCGCATCGGACGGTCGATCGCGAGATGGATCTCGGTCCGCAGCGATTCGATCTCGCGCTTTTTCGGCGGATCCGCGAAAAGAAATCGCTCGGTCAGACCGACCGCGCCGAGTTTCATTGAATAAAGCTTGTACGGTTCGCCGTCCCGCATCAGCGACAACTCCGTCGAGCCGCCTCCGATGTCGATGTTGAGCAGCCGGCCCTTGTCGAGACGCATGTTCTGGGCGGCTGCGATCCCGATCAGGCGGGCTTCTTCGAGCGACGATAGGACTTCGACGTTGACTCCCGTTCGCGACGCGATCTCGCGCACGAAATCGGCTGAGTTTTGCGCTTCGCGGACCGATGCCGTCGCGACGGCGATGATCGAGTCGACGCCCCGTCCTTCGGCGATCAGGCGGAACTTCGAGATCGCGGCGGCCGAAAGTTCGATCGCCTCGTCCGAAAGCCGGTGACTTCGCAGAGTTTCGTGTCCCAAACGCACGCGTTCGCGTTCCTGAACGACGATCGTGAACGAGTCGCTGGCCGCCGCTTGCAAGATGGCAAGTTTGAGGGAGTTTGAGCCGATGTCGATGGCGGCGATTGTTTGCGTTTTCATGGACGTAACGATGATAATAAAGTTCACCGCAAAAGAAAATTACGTGGTTGCCGGACGGCCTCGGCGCGATCCGGGACGGGTTTCGACTAGGAAGGTAAAGCCATGAAAGTATTTGAGATAATGACGATCGATGTGGCCTCGTGCGGGCTCGACGACGATCTTTCCCGGGCCGCGTCCCTGATGTGGGAGAACGATTGCGGGGTCGTGCCGATCGTTGATTCCGAACGCCGCGTCGTCGGCGTCGTGACCGACCGCGACATCGCGATCGCGACCGCCTCGCAGAATCGGCGTCCTTCGGAACTCAAGGCCCGCGACATGCTTTTCCAGCCCGTCGAAAGCTGCGACATGGAAGACTCGATCGAGACGATTCTCGAAAAGATGTCCCGGCTTCGCATCCGCCGCCTTCCGGTCGTCGGCGAACGCTGCGAGCTGCTCGGGATCATCTCCATCGCCGACATTTTGAAGAAGGGCAAAAAGAGGGAAGCAAAAATGGCGGCGAAGACAATGATGAAGATCGCGGGCCGTCGGAAGCCGTCACCGGTGCCTCTGGAACCGATCGAATAAGTACTACTACTGGTAGGAATTGGGAATTGGTCGTACAATTGGCCTGTCGTACCCGATTTCAATTGACCGAAAAATTCTGCCCCCGTGAAAACATTGCTTCTTTTGCGCCATGCAAAATCGAGCTGGGACGATCCTGAACTTGCCGATTTTGACCGACCGCTGAATTCCCGCGGCATCCGCTCAGCGAAATTCCTCGGAGAACTGATCCACGAACGCGAGATCACGGCCGACCGTGTCGTGAGTTCGACCGCCAAGCGAGCCAAACAAACGGCCGTTCTGGTCTCGCAGATCGGCGGCCTTCCGGACGTCGTTTATGACGAACGGATCTACGAGGCAAGCGTCATCAGGCTCATCGGTCTGGTCGGCGAGTTCGACGACGCCTTCAACTCTGTCCTGCTGATCGGCCACAATCCCGGAATCGCAGACTTGATCCGCGTCCTGACGGGCGAGTCGCACGAGATCCCGACGGCGGCTCTTTCGCGGATCACGCTATCGATCGAACGCTGGTCCGACATCGCTCCGGAGTGCGGGAAACTCGAGTTCGTGATTCGCACGAAAGACCTGATGCCGCATTGACCCGTCCGGATCGCGATCCGGATTCGCGTTAATTCTTCGGCGACTGTTAACACTCATTTAATATTTAGTTCATTCGCGGTTAAGACCGCCGTCATACTGTCATCTTCATAAGCGCAAATGCTTTGGTTCTGCCGGCTTTTTGTTCTAAAGTCGATAATTGATGGAACAACGCAGACTCTTGGAACGCGAACTGGACATTTTGCGTGATCGGCTCCTGCTGATGGGCGGTGAAGCCGAACTTTCGATCCAGCGCGCGGTTCACGCCTTGGTGCGACGCGACAGCGGTGTCGCCGAGCAGGTGATCGAACGCGACAGCGTCATCGATCGCCTCGAACTTGAAATTGACAGACAGAGCATCGACGTCCTGACGCTGCGTCGTCCGGTCGGCAGGGAACTGAGGCTCGTCGTGACGATCACGAAGATCACGCCGATCCTCGAACGCATCGCCGATCATGCATCGAGCATCGCCCGGGTCGCGCTCGAACTGAACGACGAACCCGAGATCGCCCTTGGCGGCGAAGTCCAGGAAATGTCGGAACGCGCGCTCGTGATGCTTCAATCGGCGCTCGATGCGTTTACCGCGAACGACTCGGAGAAGGCGCGCGAGCTGATCTCGCTGGATCAGGAGATCGACCGGATCTACGAACGGTTCGTCAACGAAATGCTCGATTCCATGTCGCGTGACGCCGCCAAATCGAGCCGGATGGCGCGGCTTTTGTTCGTCGCCAAGAACCTTGAGCGGATCGCGGATTACGTCAAGGACATCTGCGAACTCACGGTTTACATGAAGGAAGCGGTGTTCATCAAACACCAATAGCGGGAATTTCGGAATTGGGATCGGTGATTTCGGATTTGGAGTCGCAAATCCGAATTCCAAAATCGCAAACCGCAAATCGCAAATCGCATGAATACTGTTCTCATCGTCGAAGACGATTCCGACATCGCCGAAGGCCTCCAGTACAATTTCAGGCGTGAGGGCTTTCTCCCGGTGATCGCCGAGTCCGGCGAGAAAGGACTCCGCCTGGCCCTGAACGAGAAAAATCCGCCGGCGATCATCATTCTCGATCTGATGCTGCCGGGGATGAGCGGTCTTGAGCTTTGCCGACGGCTTCGCCGCGAATCGCTCACCGAAAAAACACCGATCATCATGTTGACCGCGAAAGCGTCGGAGAACGACAAGATCGCCGGTCTCGATCTCGGCGCCGACGATTACATCATCAAGCCATTTTCGGTCAAAGAAGTCGTGGCGCGCGTGCGTGCTGTCCTGCGGCGTGCCGGCGACACCGCGCTCGAGAAATACGACGACGGAAATCTGGCGATCGATATGGCGGACATGCGCGTCGTTTGCAGCGGCGGTGAAGTCAAACTGACCCGCAAGGAATTCTCGCTGCTCGTTCATCTCGTCCGCAATTCGGGGCGCGTCGCGACCCGGCAGCAACTACTCGACAGCGTCTGGGGTTACAGTTATTTCGGCGACACGCGCACGCTCGACGTCCACATCCGGCGTTTGCGCCAGAAACTCGGCGATTGCGGAAATTGCATCGAAACCGTGGTCGGCGTCGGATACCGCTTCATCGGAACGAAATGAACTTCCTGAAATCGCTGTTTGCGGGAAAGTCGGCCGGGCCGGATCAGACGCGTGTCGTGCTCCAGCGAATTCTGGAGACGATGCGCGAAGGCGTGATCATCGTTTCCGGCGACACGCGGATCGTCGTTTCGAATCAGCCGGCGTACGATGCGTTCGGGCGCCGCAACGGTCCGCTCGAAAGCAAACGGCTGACGGAGGTGATCCGCGATCTTGGTGTCCATGATGCATTCAGGCGCGCGCTCGAACGATCAGATTCGTCAGAGGTCGAATTCGAGATCGTCGGAACCGAGAACCGCAAATTCAAGGTTCGGATCGCGCCGGTCGAACTCGAAAGTGAACGCGGCGCGATCGGGATCTTCTACGATGTCACCAACATCGAGCGTCTCGAGAACGTTCGCCAGGAATTTCTATCAAACATCTCGCATGAACTCCGGACGCCCCTGACGTCGATCCTTGCGTTCGTCGAAACGCTCGAGGACGGCGCGATCAACGATCAGGAGAACAATCTGCATTTTCTCGGCGTGATCCGGCGGAACGCCGAACGCATGCACGCCTTGATCGACGACATCCTCGAGCTTTCGACGATCGAAAGCGGACGGATCTCGATCGAACCGCGTGATGTCGATCTCGAACGCCTCGTCGGCGAGGTCTTCATGAATCTCTCGAACAAAGCGGTCGAGCACGGTGTTTCGCTGACCAACAACGTCGCCCGCGAAGCGGTCGTGAACGCCGATCCGGTGCGGCTTGAACAAATGCTGACCAACCTCGTCGACAACGCCATCAAGTTCAACGTTCCGAACGGAACCGTTTCGGTGAAACTCGACGCACTGACGGACAAGGACGCGATCACCGTTTCGGACACCGGCGAAGGGATCTCGTCGGACCATCTGCAGCGGATCTTCGAGCGCTTTTACCGGACCGACCGCGCTCGTTCGCGTGAGATCGGCGGAACGGGCCTCGGACTCGCGATCGTCAAACATCTGGCGCGACTCCACGGCGGCGAGATCCACGTCAGCTCCTCGCCCGGCAACGGCGCGAGCTTCGTCATCGAACTTCCCCGGGAACCGAATTTGGTTCCGATTCCCGCCGATTCATGATATAATCACGCCATTCTCATCAGTTTTGCATCTCGACAGCAGGCCCGCTGTGGTATGGGGCATCGAAGATATGGCGGCAAAAACTGGGGCACAATCCGGAGATCTGGCGATAGGTCAAATGGTGGCATACCCGAATCAGGGTGTGTGTCTTGTTGAATATATCGAGAAGAAACAGATCGGAACTTCAACCCTTCGTGTCTACGCCTTGCGCGTTCTGAGCGACAATTCAACGATTTTCGTGCCGACGGAAAATGCCGCCGCGGTAGGAATTCGGCCGGTGATCTCGTCGACGCAGTTCGACGGATTGCTGGAATATCTCGGCGCGGATTTTGAATTGATCTCGAGCGATTGGAAGATCCGCTCGCGTGAATTTGCCGAGAAACTTCAGACCGGCGATGTTTTTGACGCCGCCGACGTGCTCAAGAAGCTCACGTTCCTGAGCCGTGAGAAAAAACTCTCATTCCGCGAACAGAACTTTCTCGAAAAGGCGAGATTTCTGATTGTTTCCGAGATCACGAACGCCGGTTTCGAGGGCGAAAGCGCCTTCGAGACGATGCTCGAGGAACTCATCGACAAGGCCTGCCGTCTCCATCGCCGGATCCAACCTGTCGTCGCCGTAAAGTCCGATCACTGACCGGATGGCCTGACATAACTTGCCCGAACAACCGTTTTGATATTCCCGCGGACGTTGAAGTCGCCTTCGAGTTCGATCTTCAGAGGATCGCAGGCGCGCACGAAGTCTTCGATGATGATGTTTACGACGTGTTCGTGAAAGACCTTAACTTCCCTGAATGAATTGATGTAGAGTTTCAGACTTTTGAGCTCGATGCACCGCTCGTTCGGGACGTACTTGAGCCGAAGCGTGGCGAAATCGGGAAAGTCAGAGAAGGGACAGATCGCCGTGAATTCCGGGATCTCGAAGTCGATCCAGATCTCGCGGCCGGCGAATTCATATTCGAACGTGTCGAGCGGGTATAGGTCCATTTCCTCGCGCGGCGTCGAGCGGATATCGAGGTTCTGTTGGTTAACGGGCTGCATAAGCAAGTAAAAATTCGAAATTCAAAAATCAAGATTCAAAATCAAAAGTCAAAGATCAAAGGTCAAAGATCAAAGGTCAAAGATCAATTCCCGAACATCGCCTTTCGGTTCGAACGGAACCGCCGGGCGCCGTCGACGTCCGAAATGCCGTGCCGCTCGAGTTCACCCAACAAAATGACGAAGATCTCGGCGGTCGCGTGGGCGTCGTCCTTTGCCCGGTGATGATTGTCGAGCCGGATCTCATAATGTTCGGCAACCGTCTTGAGCCTGTG
>JAKOSS010000480.1 GCA_029777145.1 Acidobacteriota bacterium
CATTCCGGCGGCGAGGTCAAACACGTCGGTTGGGGAACCACCGGACAGACCTGGGTAACGCTCGCACCGTATTTCCTTCCGACCGTTTCGATCTTCGTCGTGCTGATCGATTGGGTATTCTCGATCGGGACCGGATATTTGCTGATCGCTCTCGGCTGGACGACCGCGTTCCACCTCGTCACCAACTGGGCGGAGACGAGTTTCCGTCAGCCTGACCTCAAAAAAGCGGGACTACTGAAAACACTGATCGTTCTGCCGGTGATGAACCTCGTCTGCTACGGCGCGGTCATCGCGTACGTCGCCGCCGGCGTCAGCGGCCTCTCCGGATTCTGGATAAATGCAGCCGCGAAAAGCTTTGAATTGCTAACTAAGATAAGGATCTGACGCCGCCCGCTGACGCAGGCGGTACTGACTTGCCCTCGACGCAGCCCGCTGCCGCAGGCGGTACTGACTGATCACTGCCCACTACTCTCGACGCCGCCCGCTGACGCAGGCGGTACTGACCACCGACCACTGACCACCGACCACTACTCTCGACGCCGCTCGCTGACGCAGGCGGTACTGACCACCGACCACTGACCACTGCCCCGGTCGCTGCCGCTCCCGGTTCTGACCACCGACCACCGACCACTGACCACTGCTCACTTTATCCGAACCATTTCCGTCGCCGAGCGCCCGAATGTCTCAGGCGAATACATCTCCTCGGCTTTCAGCGGCGGCGCGATGAACTCACCCGGAGTCGTCGCGCGGACGACGTACGAGTACTCGCGAAGCCCGCCCGACAGCAGCGACTTGAACAGTTCCGCGCGGTTGTCGCGCAGGTTGATGTGATCGTACCAGCGAAAATTCCGTGATTTCGGATCGGCCGGAACGCGTTCGCTGACGACCAGATCCGGATTGATGATCTCGAAACCCGCCGGAAGATTGTCAACCAACGCGACATGATAACGGGGCGACGTCGTGACCATTCGCAGCCTGACGCGGACCCGCGCACCGGAGCGGATCTCCCAACTTCCGTCCGCATTCCGGACGACGTCCGAAGGATCGTCGACCGCCTCGTATTCGCGCGAGACCTCGAGCCCGTAATCGGCCGCTTCCTGGCGCGTTTTTCGCGGCGCGTACGTCATCCCGATCCGGTAATACAGGCGTCCGGCTCCGTTTCTGTCGACCGTCAGTTTCGAATCCTTCTGTTCGAGAATCTTCGGCATCGGGATCTCCAAGACCTTTGACTCCGTCGTTCGTCCGCGAAACGTCTGCTCGCCGGCGTACGAATCGCCGAACCAGATCCCGGCGCGGAAATCGGGGACTTCCTTTTCGAAAGCCTTGAAGTATCGATCGAGCGCAAGCAGCGCGAAGGCGTTCTCCTGCGTGTTGTACCAGCGGCCGCGGACACGCCCGTCGAGCAACCCGCGGGCGATCTTCGGCAGCAACGCTTCGAACTGCGGCGGGCGCGTTTTCAGAAGCGCTTCGAGCAGGATTCCGTCCGTTTTTCGATTGGATGCGAGCGCATAATACCGATCGTCTTCGTCGTACGAGGTCGCGAAAGACGCGGCATTCGACTTTTCGGTGACACGGCCGTTCAGGATCCGGAGCATCTCATCGACCTTACCGGACGAATCCTTGTCCGCGGCGAGCGTCGGCAGGATCCAGCCCATCGCCTCGAGCGGAAACCGTTCAAACCCGTAATCGTCGATAAGTTTTTTCACCTTTTTTACATCGTGAAGCCCCATTCGTTCGCGAACATAGATCGCGTACGCGGCGACCGATACCGAAACGCGTTTTCGCCGATCGAGACGCGCCTGATCGGCCACCTTTTCGAGGAAATCCGACGCCTTTGACAGAGTCGCTTCGGGAACGGCGAATCCTTTTATTTTCGCCTCGAACAGCGCGTGCGTGACATGGGCAGAAACGTACGGAACGCTTTCGTCGTCGGACCGCCAGTAACTCCA
>JAKOSS010000481.1 GCA_029777145.1 Acidobacteriota bacterium
ACTGACGTACACGTTTCCCGCCGTCGAACAGTTCAATCCCGACTCGTATGCGCTCGACATTCTCGCTCAGTACTTGTCCGAAGGAAAGCGCGCGCCGTTCTACAAGGTTTTGGTCGAGGACAAGAAACTCGCGCCGAACGTCCGCATGCGGAACGACACGTCAGAGCTCGCCGGTCAGTTCGAGATCTCGGTCCGCGCGTTCGACGGTGTCGATCTCGACGCGGTCGCGTCGGCGATGAACGAGGCCTTCGCGATGTTCGAAAAGGACGGCATTTCCGAGAAGGACCTGAGCCGGATCAAAGCCGGTCAGGAAACGCAATTCTACAGCGGCCTTTCGAGCGTTCTCGGAAAAGGCTTCCAGCTGGCGCAGTACAACATCTTCGCCAACGATCCGGGGTTCGTCGAAAAAGACATCAAGAACATCCTCGCGGTGACGCCGGCGGACGTGATGCGCGTGTACGACAAGTACATCAAAGGCAAGAATTACATCGCGACGAGCTTTGTTCCGAAGGGTAAGTTGAATCTCGCGATCGAAGGATCGAAGAAAGCCGAGATCGTCGAGGAAAAGATCGTTCAGGGCGCGGACGAGGAGGTCGACCCGAACGTGAACGCCAATTACGAAAAGACGCCGTCGTCGTTCGATCGTACGATTGAACCGCCGTACGGTCCGGCTCCGAAGGTCGTCGTGCCGGCCGTTTGGCAGAACAAGCTCTCGAACGGACTGCAGGTTTACGGCATTGAATCAAACGAGGTCCCGCTCGTCAATTTCGAGATCGTCATCGACGGCGGATTGCTGCTGGACGATCCGAACAAAGTTGGTGTCGCGAACATGCTCGCGCGGATGATGACGCAGGGCACGAAGAACAAAACGCCCGAGGAACTCGAAGAGGCGATCGATCAGCTCGGCGCGTCGATCAGCGTCAGCGCCGGCACGGAAGAGATCCGCATCGGTGTTACGACGCTCGCCAAAAATTATGATGCGACCCGCGCGCTCGTCGAGGAGATCCTGCTCGAGCCGCGTTGGGACGCGAAGGAGTTCGATCTCGTCAAGAAAAGCGTCATCAATCAGATCCGGCAGCAGGCGGCGAACCCAAACGCGATCGCGGCGAACGAATTCAATCTGTTGATCTATGGCAAGGACAACATCCGCTCGCGGAACATCCTGGGCACGCCTGAGTCCGTCGAGTCGATCACGATCGACGATCTCAAGTCGTTCTACGCAAAGAACTTGTCGCCGTCAGTCGCACGGATGCACATCGTCGGCGATATCAGCAAGGCGGCGACGGTCAAGTCGCTCGGATCGCTGGCGAAGCGCTGGGCGGCGAGAAAAGTGACGATTCCCGTTTATCCGACGCCGAAGGCGCCCGACTCGTCAAAGGTCTACTTCTACGACGTTCCTGATGCGAAACAATCGGTTCTTCGCTTCGGTTATCCGGCACTCGCCGCGACCGATCAGGATTACTACCCGGCGATCGTGATGAACTATATCCTCGGCGGCGGCGGGTTTGCGTCGCAGTTGACGCAGCAGCTGCGTGAAGGCAAAGGCTACACTTACGGGATCAACTCCGGCTTCGTCGGCTCAAACGCTCCCGGACCGTTCCTAATCGCAAGCGGCGTCCGCAGCAACGTCACGCTCGAATCGGCGCAGCTGGTGAAATCGATCCTCGAGAACTACGGTCCGGGGTACACCGACGCCGATCTTGAAACGACGAAGGGCTTTTTGATCAAGAGCAACGCGCGTGCGTTCGAGACCGCCGGAGCGAAACTCGGCGTACTCGCCAACATCAGCAAGTACGGCTGGCGGCCGGATTATGTCAAACAGCGCGAGGAGGTCGTCCGCGGGATGACCGTCGACCGCATCCGCGAGCTTTCGGCGAAGTACCTGAACGCTGGTAAGATGTATTGGCTCGTCGTCGGCGACGCGAAAACCCAGCTCCCGCGCCTGAAGGAACTCGGATTCGGGGAGCCAGTGTTTTTGAAGTAGACAGTAGACGGTAGACAGTAGACTGTAGAAGGTAGGCAGCAGGCGGTTTCGAACGGAATCTTTTTCTACTGCCTACTGCCTACTGTCTACCGTCTACCAAGTAGATATGTCCAAAAAGACCCAAAAGAAAATTCTAATTACCGGCGGGACCGGATTTCTCGGCTCGCATCTCGTGCACCAGTTCATCGAATCGGGCGCGAAGAACCTCCGCGTTATGGCGTCGAGCGTCCCAGGTTGGATGACCGACTCGGGCGTCGAGCCGTTTGCGGGATCGGTGACGAACAAGGATCACGTCGCGGCCGCGACCAAGGATTGCGAGGCGATCTTCCATCTCGCCGGCAAGGTGTCGTTCGCTTACGACGGCGCGGCGCAGATGAACAAGATCCACGTCGAGGGCACTCGATTGCTCTGCGAGGCAGCCAAGGAGAACGGCGTCAAGAACTTCATCCTTGCGTCGTCGAGCGGGACCAGCGCGATCACCGACGATGGGGAAGTTACCGACGAGAATTTTCCGCAGCCGCTCGAAATTCTCAGCAAATGGCCGTACTACGCGTCGAAATACTACCAGGAGCGGACGGCGATCCATGCCTTCAACGATCCGGGCGAGAGGCTTGTCATCCTGAATCCGTCGTTGCTTCTCGGTCCCGGCGATGAGCGTCTGAGCTCGACGAAGGTCGTTTTGGACTTCATGGCGCGAAAACTGCCGATCACGCCTTCGGGAGGTCTTAACTTCGTTGATGCGCGCGACGCGGCGGCGGCGTTCGCGAACGCGCTCGACAAAGGCCGGCACCAGGAGCGCTATCTTCTCGGGGCGGTGAATTGGACGGTTCGGGATTTCTTTGCGCGGCTCGAAAGACTGACGGGCGTTGCGGCGCCGATGTTCAGCGTCCCGAAAAAGGTCGCCGTTGCGGGATCGAATCTGATCAGTTCGTTCTACAAACAGTGGAAATGGGCCGCGCCGTTCGAGGCGTCGGAAGTCGAGATGGGCGAGTATTTCTGGTATTTCGATTCGTCAAAGGCGGAAGAGGAACTCGGATTCAGCGCGCGCGATCCGCAGGAAACGCTTCAGGAAACGATCAAATACCTGAAGGAACATTTTCTCGGCGACGGAATTTTTGACAAGTAGGCGGTAGATCGCGATCGGCGAATCATGATCGCGTACTCGTCCGAAATAGCTGATAACGGATAGCTGAGAACTGATACGCGATTACAAAGCAGGCCGCGTGATCGCGGTGCTACAAACCCGACCGCCGTCTCGTCCGAAATAGCTGATAACGGATAGCTGAGAACTGATAGCAACCGCGCCATCATCATAACCGACAACTGACCACCGACCATTGCTTCACACATAGGTTGCCAGGAACTTAGGTTTCCGACGTGCGTTTGTCATCTGTTCATACGAGTACGCGATCTCGATCAGCTTCGGTTCTGAAAAAGCCCTGCCCATGAACGAGATCCCGATCGGAAGATCGGCGATGAAACCCGCCGGAACCGTGATGTTCGGATATCCTGAAACCGCCGGATATGACGAACTTCCGACATATTGCGTCGGAGAGTCGCCGCTGATGAGATCGATCAGCCATGACGGCGAGTTCGACGGCGCGACGATCGCGTCCAGATTGTCCTTGTCGATCACCAGATCGATCCCCTGATCCTGCGTCAAGACCTTGCTTTGCAGCAGCGCGAGCCGGTACGCGCGGGTTTCGAGACCGTCCTTGGCCTCGGCCTTTGCGAAAATGTCCTGACCGAAATAGCGCATTTCCTTGTCGGCGTTCGCTTCGTTGAACTTGATGAGATCCGCGAGCGACTTCATCGGGCCCCCGCGACGCTCGAGGTAATTGTTTAGGTCAGCTTTGAACTCGTACAGGAGCACGTCGAATTCCGCATCGCCGAATTTGCCGAAATCCGGGATCGTCACGTCGACGACGGTCGCGCCGCCGGTTCTGAATATCTCGAGCTGCGACTCCATCAGATGATCGAGGCGTTCGTTGGTCCCGAAATACTGGCGCATGACGCCGATTCGTTTTCCCTTGAGACCGTCCTTATTGAGGAATTTCGTGTAATCGCTCGCCCCTTTTGACGCCTGCGACGTGATCGCGTCGGTCGGATCCGTTCCGACGATCGCGCTCAGCACTGCCGCCGCGTCGGCGACCGTCCGACACATCGGGCCCGCCGTGTCCTGTGAATGCGCGATCGGGATGATGCCTGAGCGCGAGACAAGGCCGAGCGTGGGTTTGATCCCGACGATCCCGTTGATCGATGACGGGCAGACGATCGAACCGTCGGTTTCCGTTCCGATGCCGATCGCCGCCAGGTTCGCCGAGACCGACGCGCCCGTTCCCGAAGACGATCCGCACGGCGAGCGGTCGAGAATATAAGGGTTCCGGCACTGTCCGCCGCGTCCTGACCAACCGCTCGACGACTGGCCCGAGCGGAAATTCGCCCATTCGCTCAGATTGGTCTTGGCGAGGATCACGGCGCCGGCTTCGCGCAGTTTTCTCGCGATGAACGCGTCCTGTTTCGGAGTCGGGGCGTTGAGCAACGCGAGCGATCCGGCGGTCGTCTTCATTTTGTCGGCCGTGTCGATATTGTCCTTGATCACCACCGGGATTCCGTGCAGCGGACCGCGAACCTTGCCC
>JAKOSS010000482.1 GCA_029777145.1 Acidobacteriota bacterium
CGACCACGAGATCCGCCAGCATCCCTTCCGGCAATGTTCCGCGGACGGTGTCGCCGAGCGTCCCGAATCCCTGCTCAAGAAGGTCCATCGGGATGTTCGCCCACGAAAAGATCGTCTGAAAAACGACCAGCAGAACGGATGCGAGGATCAAAAGTCCGAACACCCGGTGAGTCAGGATCTTGTCGACCTTCTCAGAAAAATTGTGCGCTTCGAGATCCTTGTGCCGGACCGATCCCTGAACCACGTCCGAAATAAAATTGTACCGCCCGAAGATCCGCGCGTTGTTTGTCGAGTCTGATTCAAAGCGCAATCCTTCAGGGACTTCGGGAACGCTGCCGACGGCTTTTGCGACCTCGGCCGAAAGCTCTTCGATCCCGCGTCCTTTCGACGCGGTCACGGCCACCGCCGGCGCGGAAAGCAGTTTCGCGAAGCGGTTCGGATCGATCTCGTGTTTCTGGCGCTCGAACTCGTCGATCATCGTCAGCGCGACGACGGTCGGAATCCTGAGTTCCAGCAGTTGCGTGACAAGATATAGATTTCGTTCGAGATTTGTCGAGTCGACGACGGCGACGATCGCGTCCGGCTTCGGCAGGCCTTCAACCTGGCCGGTAAGAACGTCGCGCGCGATCTGCTCGTCGAGCGACGTCGCGTCAATACTGTAAAGACCGGGCAGATCGATCAGGCGCGCCTGTTTGCCACCGACGATCCAGTTCCCTTCCTTGCGTTCGACGGTAACGCCCGGATAATTCGCGACTTTTTGATGGAGTCCGGTGAGTTCGTTGAAAAGCGTGGTCTTCCCGGCGTTCGGATTGCCGGCCAGGGCGATCGTCAGTTCGCCATTGTCGATTGCACGTTCCGCGGTCTTCATGCGATCACTTCGATGGTGTCGGCCTCGTTCCGGCGGATGGCGAGGCTGTATCCGCGAAGCCTGATCTGGATCGGATCCCCGAACGGCGCGGTCTTGACGATACGCACGACGACTCCCGGAACGACACCCATTTCCATCAACCGTTTCGACACGGCGTCATCACCGCTGACGCTAACCACTTTGGCTTGAGAGCCGATCTCTAATTCTGACAATAACATCGCCGCTGATTTCCGATCGCTTAACGTGTTCCGGATCCTGAAAGTGCGACGGGTCGATTCCGCGATCGGTCGCCTTCAGTCCGGCACTATCCGCATTCTAGACTAAATGAAAACTAGTTTCAATTAGTTACCGCTTATTTCTTGAACGAATTAGATTCGCCGGCGAGATCCAACTGAACGCTGCCCAAAGATATGCGCAGCGGAACGCGCGACTTATCGTTGCTCAACCAGAATCTAGGCGTCATCGCGTCGAGGCGCGGATCGCCGGTGATCACCGTGATAAGTTGCGCCGACACCTTTTCGCCGCGCAGGTTAATCATCTGCGCGTTCGACGGACGAAGCATGAAAACCGAGAACCTTCCGTCGTAAAAGACCGAGACACGCGTGTCGTTGACGGGATTTGTCGCGTCCTTGCTCGGCTTGAGATTGAACGAACGCACGGCATAAAGCAGCGAGAGGAAAGTGTGCGTATTGACCGGCATCTGCACCTGCGGCGCGCCGTCCGGCACCGCGAGGCCGCGGTCCTGATCGAAACGCACCGACTGATTCAGGGCCGAGAACGTGCCGTTGAACTTGGCATTGACGACGATCGGCTGAAGATCGTCCGGGTCCACCCACGTCGAATAGACGTCGCCGGTGCGGAAAAGTGAAGGATTTTCGGATTGCGTGACGCTCGCCCGAAGGAGCAGGCTGTCACGGCTCAGCGTCGGAGTTTGCAGCATGGTCCGCTCCTTCGCTTCAAAGATCATCGTGCCGGCCGGATTCCCTCGTTCCGAGACCTTGTATTCGAGCGTTTCACCAAGTTCAAAAGGTATTTCGGCAGACAGCGGACGATTGGGGACATAGGGCGGCGGAGTCGGCCGCGGCGTCGGAGTCTGAACCGGCACACGCGTCGGAGTCGGTGTCGGCGTCGGCGAAGTCGAAACCGCGGGCGGGCGCTCGATTCCCGCGAGGGCGATCCTGAACTTGCCCTTTCCGACGTTGAAGCGAACCTGTACCGGGATCCGTTCCGGATCGTTCGTAAAATTGATCGTCAGACCGGCGATCCCGCGTTCCGTCAGGAATTCGCTTTGGATACCGGAAACAGACGTCTCGAACTCACCGGCGTCGGTCGTAACCTTCTCGGTTCCGGTCGTTGCCGCGGTCACGGTATAGAGGCTTCCGCCTTCCGAAAGCGTGAACGTGCCGGAACCGCCGGCGCGGCGGAGTTGGTAGATCAGGGTCAAAAGATCGTATTCGTTCGTCGGTTCCTGCAAATAGTTCCGGACATTTTCTTCCGGTGCGACACCGGTGTTTTTCGAAGTCTTCACATAAAGCGGGAGACCATTGGCCGGAGACGCAAAAACCTTTCGCGACTGATCGATCATGAAGAATGCGGCCGAAACGAAATCGTTGGTGACGAACCGCGAGCGAAGTTCAACGGCGTCGTGGCCTTCCAGCTTGCCTTCGGCGACGACCTGAGTCTCGGCAAAGCCCGCGATCTTGAAACGGTCGTAGCTGATGCTATATGTAAGTTTTTCGCCGATCGGAAATACCCCGCCGCTTTGGGCCGCAGCTCTTGCCCCAAATCCCGCGCCGAGCATGCCCGCCGACAGAAATGCCGCCGCGAACAGTCCGACGATGACGATCTGGAGACGGCGAGAAACACGGCGTCCGGCAATGAACTTTGAGGACTCGATCGATTTAGACGTCATTGAATTTCCTGGATCTCTTCGACGATTTTCCGGACCGCGCGGCGGCGATCGGGTGCTGAGAGGATCGGCCGCCCGATAACCAGGTAGTCCGATCCGGCGGCGACTGCCGAAGACGGACTCGTTACACGCTTTTGATCGTCGGAAGTTGCAAAGTTTTGCGCGGCCGTCGACTCGGGGCGAATGCCGGGAGTCACGACGACGAATTCCGAACCGATCGCGCCCCTGATCAATTCGACTTCCTGCGGCGAGGCGACGATTCCGTCAAGTCCACATTTTGCCGTAAGTTGCGCCAATTTCAAAACTTCGTCCGCGACTTCTCCGGCGATCCCGACATCACGCAAAGTATCCTGATCGGAGCTCGTCAACACGGTCACTCCGATGATCAGCGGTCTGGCGAGTCCTTCGCGCCCGCAAACTTCGTCGACTGCTTTCACCGCCGCCGACATCATCTCCGGACCGCCGAGGGCGTGCATGTTGAACATCCAGACCCCGAGCCGCACCGCCTCGACCGATGCGCCGGCAACGGTGTTCGGGATGTCGTGGTATTTGAGATCAAGGAAAACACGTACGCCGGATTCCGTTAGTTCGCGCACGAACGACGGCCCGGCCGCGGTGAACAGCTGAAGTCCGATTTTGAAGGCGCCGACCTCTCCGCGAAGTTCCGCAACGATCTCACGGGCGACGTCCGCGGAATCGACATCGAGCACGGCTATGATCCGGTTCTTTGGTTCCATGTTTGAACGATACTAAAAGGAGTCGAGAAATCCGGCGAGTTCGTTTCGAACGACCCGGCGGATCCTTGTCGAGCCGCCCGACAGGACAAACTTGCGGCGCTCCGAAAAATGCCGGAAAGGAAGCGAAAGTTCCGACCGATACTCGCGCTTCGACGTCAGGTAAGCGGCGCATTGGGCATCGCGATCGTCCGACTTCCCGGCTTTGCCGAACGACTCTTCGGCCTTCTCCGGTTCGTTCCGCAATAATTGGACGACGTGCAGCATGAACCACGCATCGGCGAAGTCGGGTGCCGCCTTTGCCGCTGCCGAAAGATGACGGCTCGCCATTTGATATCGTCCGAGCTGGTAATAGGCGCAACCCGTCAGATAGTCGATGACCGGATCAGCGATCTTGCCCGAGCATTCCTTGAGCGCCGCGATGCACTCGGTCCAGTTGCCGGCGTATGCGGAAATGATTCCCCAAACGAGGTTCGCGATCGCCGGTCCGCGCCCGTCGCGGGCGAGAAGTCCCAAACTCCGCCGGGCCTGCTCGAAGTTGGCGATCTCGGCATTCGCAACGCCTGACAAGACGAGGAGCCGCGCGTCGTCGGGCGCGGTCCGCAGTCCGTCGTCCGCGATCTCCGCCGCCTTCTTGAAACGTTCGGCGGTACAGAGTTCACGGGCGTAAAACGCGACCAGCGGCAAATTGGAAGGAGAGATCGCCCGGGCACTCTCGAGCATCTGGAACGCACGCCGCTCGTTGTTCTCGCCGATCAGCTTTTTGCTCTCGACGATCAGTCTCATCAATGCCTCGCGCTCCTCGCCTCCGAGCGCAACGATTTCTGGAGTTTCCGCATCCGATGCCGTCGGATCGTCGCCCGGATCCTGAAGCATTCCGACGAGCAAGCGGATCAGATCGCGTTCTTCACGGATGGCATCGCTTTGTTCCCGGAGAATCTCGGTCATCCCGTAAAGCGCTTCGGTAAGCTGGGCCTGACGAAGTTCGAGGATCGAAACGCGCTCGAGAAGATGATCTTCGTAAAACGTCGGCGTTTGGTTGGTGTCATATTGAAGCGAACTCGGGAAGATGACCAGCAGGAGCCGAGTCCCGCACTCTGAGCAGTGCGACTCGCTCAGCGGGTTCGCCGCGCGGCAATTCTGGCAATAAACGGTCCGGTTCTCCAAGTGTCAATCAAGGTCGAGAGGATTCTTGAACGGCATGCCCTTATCGGTCTCAGCCTTTTTCATCGCCTCTTTGAACTTCTCTTCGAGCAGTCGCTCACGGTCCTTCTGCGACGACATTTCCTGCGCGAACAACTGATCGCGAAGATCTTTCTGTTTGCTGAGGTCGCTTGCGAGATCCTCGAACGAGCCGAGGACCTTCTTTTTCTCCTCGTGGGCAATCAACGCACCGGTTTGGGCGTCGATCGTGAGCTGAGCCTCGCAGCACGGGCAAATGACGTTGAATTTCTCCATTGATACCGACCTCGCTATTGCTGTTTCATCTTCATCTCGCGCGTTACGTTCGCATTCACGGGCGCGGTTGCCGGCTTCATACCGATCGCCTCGAGAATATTCGACGGCGCGATCACCCGAAAGTCTTTCATTTTGTCGGCCGGCGCCTCGACCACCTTTCCGCTTTTCAGATAAACGAAATACTTCGACTTATCGACATACATCTTGCGCACGACCTTGATGATCGACGGATTGTCCTTGAATTCCCTAACTTCTATAAACGTGCCGTCCTTGTCCATCGTCGAGGTGAACGTCGAATTGTCCGGCGCCGGTTTCGCGGCGAGCGTCGGTTCACGGAGCTGGTTCGTCGGGCGGTTGGCGTTCGAATTGACGACAGTCACCGTGTTTCCCGAATTCGCGTTCGCGTCCGGCTGATTCGGAACACTCACATTGACGTTCGAATTCTTCGTCGGCGTGTTGCTCTTCGGGGCTTCGGAATTGCCCGAATCGGATGAACAGGCGGTTACGAGGACCGCCGCTAAAATTGCGGCAAGCAAGATGATCGATTTGAATTTCATGCCGAACTTCGCTCCAATGCGTTTCTAAACAAAGATAATCAAATTCTCAAACGGGTGCAATCGCCTCAAACTTCGAGCCAAATCCAAACGAACGAAAGCGTTGCCCGGGCCCCCGTGAGCCGGCTTCGGACAGCGGGAATAAGTCAACAAAAATGCCGCGCCACTCGCAGGCACGGCATTCTCTTAAAGGACCACTGGATCCGGACTAAATATCGTAATACATCGAAAACTCAAGCGGATGCGGACGCAGACGCAGCGGTTGGATCTCGTTCTCGCGTTTGTACTTGATCCAACGTTCGATCATCGATGTCGTGAACACGTCTCCCTTGAGTAGGAATTCGTGGTCGTTCTCAAGCGCCTTGAGCGAGTCATCGAGGCTTCCCGGCAGCGACGGGACGTTTGCGAGTTCTTCGGGCGGAAGATCGTAAATATCCTTGTCGAGCGGCTCGCCCGGATCGATGCGGTTCTGGATTCCGTCGAGTCCGGCCATGAGCAGCGCCGCGAACGTGATGTACGGGTTGCAGCTCGGATCGGGCGGACGGAACTCAAGGCGTTTCGCCTTCGGCGACTGCGAGAACATCGGAATGCGGACCGCCGCCGATCGGTTGCGGGCCGAGTACGCGAGATTCACGGGTGCTTCGAAGCCCGGAACGAGACGCTTGTAGCTGTTCGTCGTCGGCGCGGCAAAGGCGACGATCGCCGGCGCGTGCTTGAGCAGGCCGCCGATGTAATACTTCGCCATCTCCGAAAGCCCGGCGTACTGGTCGCCGGCGAAGAGCGGTCCGCCGTCCTTCCACAACGACTGGTGGCAGTGCATTCCTGATCCATTGTCGCCGTATATCGGCTTCGGCATGAACGTCGCCGTCTTGCCGTGCGCGTATGCCGTGTTCTTGACGACGTACTTGAACAGCATCAGGTTGTCGGCAGTATGGAGTAGATTCGAGAAACGGAAATCGATCTCGCACTGTCCGGCCGTCGCGACCTCATGGTGATGACACTCGACATTGATCCCGACCTCACCGAGGATCGTCGAGATCGTGTTTCGAAGGTCGATCAGCGAGTCCATCGGCGCCACCGGAACGTATCCTTCCTTCGGTCGGATATGGTATCCCTGATTCGGCGAGAGCTCGCTTCCGACCCGGCCGGAATTCCAGTGACCTTCCTCCGAATTGACCGTGTAACCGGACGAGAACTGGCTGTTGTGGAAAGTCGCCTCGTCAAAGACGAAGAATTCGGCTTCGGGCCCGAAGTAAACCGTGTCGGCGATGCCCGTGAACTTCAGATAGCTCTCGGCGCGGACCGCGACCGAGCGCGGATCGAGTCCGTAGCCTTCCTTTGTGATCGGATCGACGACGTTCGCGATCAGACAGACCGTGGTTTCATCGGCAAAGGGATCGACCCAGCAGCGGGACGGATCCGGAATCAAAAGCATGTCCGATTCGTTGATCGCCGCCCATCCGCGCAGACTCGACGCGTCGAAGCCGAAACCGTCTTCAAAACTGTCTTCAGTTAATTCGCTGATCGGATAAGTCAGGTGGTGCCAGGAACCCGGAAGGTCCGTGAAACGCACGGATACGAAGCGCGCACCCTGTTCGGCGGCGTAGTTCAACACATTTTTTGCGTTCATTTAGTCTCCAAAAAGTAAATGATTAAGATAATCGGGGAAGATCGTCTTTAGTTATCACGCAAAAATTGCCTAGAGTTTACCTTATCGAATCGAAACTTCAAAGCGGGTGATCAGGGGTTGTAGATCTCAACCTTTTCGTCGCCGGCAAATCCGACCGCCTGACCCTTGTCGTTCATCAGATGGACCTTCTTGAATCCCTTTTCCGAGCCGATGGAAAGGATCTTCTTGAGAAGCTCTTCTTTCTTTTCGAGGCTCATTCCGGCCCAGGATTCGAGGGTTATGCCGTAAAACGTTTCGTCGCTGATCTTCGCCGGATTCATCAGCACCTCCTTCAGCGAAGAATTGTCGAGATTGACCTTTTTGACGCTCGTCGATTGCGCCGCGTCGAGTTCATGGCTCTTGACGTCGGCCCAGAAGTAAAGTCCGGCGCATGCCAGAACGATCGCGATCGCGAATCCAAGCAGAAGCTTGTTGACCGCCCAGACACGGCTTCGCGGCGTTCTCACAATCGGACGCGAGCGTTCGAAATTTCCGTCGACATGAACTTCCTTGATCTGCGTTTTCGCCGGATCCGTCCGTTCCTTCAGCATTTCCACCAGGCTGAAGGATTTGCCGGTCGAATCGGAGATCGCCTGATCGTGCAGAAATCCGTATTTTTCCTCGAGCGCGGCGGCATTCTTGCCTTCGCGTTCACGCTTGATGAGATCCGTGTAGCGGTTCCCGATGCGAATGTTTGCCTCGATCGAAGCGACGGTAATGAGCGGCGCGAAGAAGTTCTCGTGACAGCCTTCCTTGAACAGGCGCAGACGATTGAAGAAATCGTTGCCGATAAGTTCGTCGAAGGTAGGCGTCGCTTCGGCTTCGGTGACGAAGTCCTGAAACTTCAGCACGCTGATCAGGATATCGGAATCGTCCTCGGCGGCCGAGTAAAGTTGGATGCTCGACCAGTCGGCGTAAAGATCCTTCACCTGCGCGATCAGTTCATCGCGCGGGAAAACCAATTCGCGTTTCTCATCCTCGACCTCACTACTGAAGAGCCGGGTCAGAACCAGATCGAACTTGTTGCGGACCTGCTCGGAAAACGGCGAATTGCGGTAGAACCGCGCCATCGCGATCAGGGCCTGCGGACTCAACGCCGGTTTCGTGGTCTCGCAATACCGACGGAGATGGGCGACCGAGATGTGTTTGTCCCGATGCGAAAGCGAGGAATACCAGCTTTCGGTCTCCTGCATGAGCTGAAATTCGGCGCGCGCGTGCTCACCGGATTTGATGTCCCCTGAAAACTGCATGAAGTCATGCAGTGCCTTCTTAACTGGAATATCGTCAAACGGCTTCGGAACAAGTTTCATCTGCTCTCGTTCCACACCGGAGAGCACATGGTCCACCATCTGGAGCCCGGCAACCTCGTCGATCGCGCGCTTCTTGAAAAACTCGCGGCCGCCCACGATCTGCCGTCCGTCGGACGCATCGAAACTCGTGCGCGGAGTCGCTGCGAAAGAAACGCGTCCGACCGGCGGCGCCGAGAGATCCGGCATCGCCGGCGGCCTTACGGAAACCTTCGCCGGCGGGACGAATTGATCGGTCAACTGCGGCATGGCGGGCGCGGGGATCGATGAATCGAGCGAAACCGTCGGTTCCGGCTCGGATTCGACCGATTCGACCGATTCTACGGATTCGGACGAGTACTCCGGCGGCGCGACGGCCGGCGTCTCAAACTGAATCCCGCCCGGTTCGGGCACCGCCTGTATTTCGTTCGGCGGCACGAACGCGTCAAGCGGGGCCTGGGCCGATGACATGAAGGGCGGAACAACGACTTCGCCGGGTTCATCGGACGAAGGACCGGCCAAATCGACGACGGATTCGGAATGGAAATCTTCAGTCGCCTGAAAGGTCGCCGACGTGAGATCGACCGCTGCGGATTCCCGAGCGGTCATATCGATCACGGTCTCTTCAAGGAGATTCTCCTCCTTGAGTTCTTCGATTAGATCTTCAAAAACATTCATTTTCGTTCGGATTAGCGGAATGGAATTGAGGAGGCGAGGAAACGGCCTAATAAATAGTACCGTTTTTCGAAGGTGAAAGGAAGAACTTTTTCTGCTGTCTCCGAACGCTTACGGACTGATCTGGACGATCTCGCCGCTTTGGTTCAAACGGTAGATAAGCGGCGCGGATCCGACGCCTCCGCTCGGCCCGGACGCGAGAATGATGTATTCGTTCTTCAACTCGACATCCGTCGGAGTCGTCGGGCTCATCTCGATCCAGAATTTGCCCTTGCGGATGCCGGTACCGACATTCACGCCGAGCGAACCGCCATGAAGCGAATTCAACTCGTCGAGACGCGCGAACCGCCCGTGCTGCGAGTAGAAGTTGACCTGCGTCGAGTTCATCGCGCGCAGATTGGCGAACATCACGCCGTTGTCCACGGCCCGAATTCCCTTCTGGAAACTTGGAACGCCGATCGCCGCGATGATCCCGATGATCGTCACGACAAGAATCATTTCAATGATCGAAAATCCTTTTTCGGATGATTTGTTCATATTGCTCAAAACCTCATCAATGGACAGGCTGTTGACGATTTTTGTCATCGCGATTGACAAGAATCGACAGCAAAATCTTTATCAATTCATCAATTTGTGAGATCAATGTGCCATTTTTCCCGCGATTTCGTTGTGAAACGGCACTTTCTACGCCAATTCGGGCAACCACCGTGCCAAACTCCGCAACGGGCACCGACCCGACCGTTCCGCGCCGAAAATAGTTGTTGTTCAGAATTTTGTTTTTTGGTAGATTTTTTATAAGTTATTAGTTTTTATGCTTTTTCGCGACGATCCGTCGCCGAGCTTCAGTTTGGAGACAATTAATTGAGCGCAATTATCGATCAGACCGTCGAAACCTATGGTATTGAAAACTGGGGAGCGGGCTACTTCGGTGTCAACAGAAAAGGTAATCTGGTCGTCAGGCCGTCGGACAACGACAGCCTTTCGGCAGACGTTCGTGAGATCATCGAAGACTTGCGCAAACGCGGTATCAATCCGCCGATCCTGCTCCGCTTTCCGCAACTTCTCGTAGGCCAGATCCGCAAGCTCCAGACAGCGTTCCGCAAATCGATCAAGGAATTCGAGTATGACGGCCGGCATCTCTGTGTTTTCCCGATGAAGGTCAACCAGAACCGGGCCGTCGTCGAGGAGTATCTGCGGGAAGCGTCGCGGTACGACTTTGGACTCGAAGCGGGATCGAAAGCGGAATTGTACGCGGCGCTCTCGATGGAACAGTCGGGCGAGAGCCTGCTCGTACTGAACGGCTTCAAGGACCGCGATTTCGTCAGGCTTGCATTCACGGGCGCGCGCGCCGGCAAGAACGTCGTCATCGTCGTCGAGAAACTGAGCGAACTCGACCACACGCTGAAATTCACTGAAGACGTCCTGAAAGAGAATCCGAAGGCGAAGCTCCCGATGATCGGAGTTCGGGTCAAACTCTACTCAAAGGGCTCCGGCAAGTGGGAGAAATCCGGTGGCGAAGCGGCGAAGTTCGGGCTCACGACGACCGAGATCCTCGAGGTGATCAGACGCCTTGCGGTCGCTGGCCGAACCGAGATGCTCAA
>JAKOSS010000483.1 GCA_029777145.1 Acidobacteriota bacterium
CAGAACCAACATGATCGTCATCGAAATCATGAGTTCCATCAACGAAAATCCGGCGGATCGATTTCTTGAAGGCTGTTTCATTGTCTCAGTTACCCCTTGTGCGGCGAAGTACGACAGTCGTTGGAATAGCGGTCTGCCATCCGGGCGTCGGTGCGGCCAGCGACACGGTCACTGTAATTTCTTTTAGGCTGGTTCCGGCGGACTCGTCCTGAACACCACTCAACTGCGGGTTGTTGTCGACCTTGATTTGAACCTTGAATACACTTCCGTCTGCAGAAACGACGGTCTTGGCCGGCTTCGTTCCGCCGGTGAGCGCGGCGTCCGTGGCATAAGGAGTGAATTTCAGGCTTCGGATCTGCTCAACTTCCTGCTGAAGCACTGACAGAGCCTGAGCTCTCGAATTGTTCCCCGCGTTGTAGTTGATGGTGTACACGAACGTTGCGAAAACGCCGAGCAGCGCGACGGTCACGATCACAAACCCGATCACGACTTCAATCAGAGTAAATCCGCGCTCGCCGTTTTGAACAGGGACGTTCGTGCCAGTCTCTCCCTTCCGAACTGAACCGGGTTCTTCAAATGTGTATTGTTCACTCATATCTGCCTCGGTCATTCAATTACTGGCATTTGCCGTTGGTCCGTACCCACATTGGTGACTGACACACACATCCTGTTTGAGAAGGCTTCTGACCGTAAGTGCAGTAAACGACATTCGGAGTGGGAGTCGGTGTCGGAGTCGGCGTCGGAGTCGGCGTCGGAGTCGGAGTCGGTGCCGGCGTCGGAGTCGGTGCCGGAGTCGGAGTCGGCGTCGGAGTCGGCGTCGGCGTCGGTGTCGGTGTCGGCGTTTGAGTTGGCGTTTGAGTTGGCGTTGGCGTCGAAGTCGGAGTTTGAGTTGGCGTGGGCGTCGGAATCGGAGGTGCAGGAGCGGTGCCGACGAGCACTTCGGGATTGATCTGACTGTTCGTATCGACTGACGAAACCGATGGATTGCTCACGATCGGAACCGTTTCGCCGCCGGTCAGCAGACTCACGGTTCCGGTTGCTGACAAAGAGACAATCGAGGCATTCGATGAATTCGCGGTCTCGGCGGTGCACTCGCCGTTGCAGAAGTAGAAAACGGGATTGACCGCAACGGGAATAGCGGACCCATCGGTGACCGACACCTGTCCCCGTTGATTGAAGCGGATCGTGATCGGATAAACGAGATTTGACCCGCTGATCCTGACATCGCTGCGATCAGCGAAATCAACCACCTGAGTTTCGGCCTCGTCGAGGACGCCGTTTTGATTCAAGTCGATCGTGACGCTGTACGATGTAGCGTTCAGGATAGCGAGTCTCGCCTGCCCATCGACCAAACCCGCGCGCCGCTTTACGGAGTCGTACCGGGCTCGCTCCAGCTTGACTTTGAATTCACGCGCAATGTTTTGTCTTTGCAGCTGGGGACTCGAATTCCCAAAACGTCCGATTGCCAACGTAACCAGAATGGAAGTGACAGTCAGGACAATAACGATCTCAAGAATGGATTTACCGCTTTGGGAGTTGAAATTGTCATTATCCATTTGGTTCTCCTTTCAATTGAGCAAGCGTGAAGTGAAATTGTCTCAATTCGGGAATGCTCCCCTTATTTTTTAACATATGGTGTTAAACTCTGTCAACGATTGCTGGTAGTTGTTTAACATTCTTGATAAAATGCCGACGAATAGCGTGCCGTACTTTGATTGCAGGTAAAAGAAAAAGCGTCCAAACCATAAATGGTATGGACGCCAATGATCGATAACCGTTCGACCGCTATTCGTTAACGCGTTCGAATCCGGTGAATGAAATCAGATAGACATACGGAGTTCCCGGTGGAAGTCGGCTTGGATCTTTGAACGACTCCTCAAAGGTCCAATCACGTGTCGGAGGGGTGTAAACCGTGTTGCAGCATTTGTGTCGTCCGTTGCTGTTATAGGCGTTGAACAGGTTGATGAACGAACCCGAATAGTTGAGCCTCTTTCCGGACCAAGTCTCAAGAAACCTCGGGAAGTTGATCAATCCTCCGTTTTGATTTCCGGTAAGACCGGCATTTGGTGAATAGCCCGTTATCGGGTCTCCCGCCAGCATTGCGAATCTGACCTGCGTGTTTGCCGCGACCCGACTCGAAGGTGAATTGGGAGATGTAAAACTTTGGGCGTCGTTCCAACTGCTTGAGAGAATGTTGACAATGTCCCCGATGATCGAGGCCGGAATATGGAGGGAGGTATTATACGGGGAGTAGCGCTCGGATGTTGAAACGTTTGTGCCGCCCGCAACCGCCACCGACGTGGCATTGAAATTACCCTGAACGAATACTGAGTCCTCGGAAGCCAACGTGAAGCCCTTCGTGTTTCCCGGAGTCGCGGCGTCGTAGATACCGGGTAACGTGACTCCGTCGATCAGGCGAACGGCGCGCCGATAAAACGCATGGTCCGTGACGGCCGCCTGCGCCGCGTTGACCTGCGAATCCGCTGTCGGAGCTTCGTCGGTGTAGTCGGTTCGGATCTGACCGTCATTGTCAACATCTTCCTCGATCAACGAGCTTTCGTTCGGATTAACGTCCTCCATGTCGTAAACTCCGTCGAAGTCGGCATCGCCGCGGCGATCTGAAAAATACACGACCCATCCCCGGTTCTGTGGAATATCGGAGCTCGTAAGACCGGTGTTGCCGTGTGCAAGCGCCCAAGGCGTGGTCTTCGGAAGCTTCCCGTCCCAAGTTCCGTTCAAAAAACTGCGCAGGTTTGCGACGTCAATATCCACGACGCTCAGGACGCCGTTCTTGTAAACGTTGCCGCTGCTGAGTCCCGAAGTACTGTCGCGGCGGTTGCCTTCGCGTGTATCGTGTAGTTGTATCGGAAACGGAACGATGACATATCTGCTTGACTGCGAAGTACCGTTTATCGAGGCAATTCGGTAGTGCGCCGATTCGTTATTTGAAGTGCTCGACGTACCGGAGTTCTTGATGCTTCCCGTGAATGCGTCATCTGCGGTGCACCCGGAACCGGGACATTGGGAAGCCGGATTCGTGATAGACGTCGCCACGTTCTTGAATCGCGTGACAAGATTGAGCGGTTGGGAATTGACCGTAAAACTCGACGCATAGGCGGTCGAGCCGTTCGGAATTGCCGGACCTGGGATAACGAACCGCTGAAGCTTGATCACCGAGCGCGAATCGTTCGCCGCCGTGTAACCGGTCACCGCGAGGCTCGAGGTGCTGCCGCCGATTACCGGTTCTGTCAATCCAAGACTAAGGATGTCCTGCGTAACATCTTCGGAGATCGGGCGCTCGTTGTCATAATCGAAGGTCACTAGTTCGACCTTGATCCAAACCTCGCGCCCGTCAACTGCGAGTCGATTTCCATTGACCGCCGTTGCGGTATAGCCGTCCAACATCGGCAACGGTTGATATCCAAGCGATGAGCCCAGTGAACCATCGAGTCTGACTCCGCACGGCGTCGACATCGAAACGCCGGCACACTGAGGAAGCCGGTCCCTTGAATCGGCGAGACTGATACGCATTCCTTCTTTGTTCGCGTAACGTTCCCTCGCGATGATTCCTTGCTCGTCCCGTCCGTTGGTGACGGCGACAACCGAACCCCCGACGTTCTCCATGTCGCCAATGTTCTTTCCGCGTCGGATCATCTCGATCAGGGGCGCCGGCAATCGATCCAACGGCAAGGTCAACTGTTTAGCGCTGGTCACAACGTTACCCTCGAACGTTCGCGAGAACGACGACCACGACGAGTTGCGCACGCAACGCGGGTACGGAAAGTTGCGCCCCGTGTTATCCCTGAGAATTCCGCCGGAGCCCTGCGAGCAGGTGACACTTCCCCGATTGTAGGGGAGCTGCGTATCAACATTGTTGGTATTCTGCGCGTAAACGGCCGCACTCTGTTCGGCGGACGTTTGAGCGGCGCCGTTCTTCCAAATGTCGCGGATCAGTTCACCGCCGATAGTTACTTTCGACTTAAAGCGAATGTCGTTTCCATTGGAGTGAACGAAGAAATTCCCGTTCGTGTGCACGCGCCCGTTCATCAGAAACGTCGGCGGGTCAGTAACTTCAAGGTCGTCCTGATAAAAGGCACCGAACTGAAAGACAGGGATTCGATCGTTGAAAAACCTCCGGCGAACCTGGGTCTCGACGCCCGTGACGTTGTCGTGGGTTGTGACGTCGATCTGCCATTCGTCCCGAAGGCTGATGAGTCCTTGATACTGTCCTTTCGTCTGTGTCACAACGCTTGCTTCCCGAAGCTGCGTAATGCGTTTGACGAACGTGTACCCGTTTTCGGAAAAATAAGGCACCGCACGGTTTTCGATGTTGGCAATGTCCTGACTGGTCGGGATCAGCTTGTTTTCGACGACGGTGGCGAAATCGCGGGTCGCGTCTTCAAGCGCGGCCTCGCCGGCGTTGAACGCGCGGCTTTCCGCGGTGTCATTGGAAGTGATCGCTGTTTCGGCCACGGTGCGTGAAAGCACGAACGCCGTGAAGCCAAGTAGCATCACCATAACCAACAACGCGATGACCATCGCCGCGCCTCGTTCGGAGGAACTCCGGAATAACGTAATCACTTTTTCTCGCTTCATAATCGGCCGACACCTATTAGCTTGATTCGTAACGAAGGTTCTTTGTGCTGATGAACTCGCGGATCGTAATCGGAACGCGCGCGGCGGGGCTGCTTGATGTCGGATCGCCCGCAATCGTCAGCGAAACTTGAATCTGAACAACCGAGTTCATCTTCATTTGGTTCTCGCGGCCGCCATTGTCGCTCGACGGATCGTCGGTGACCGATCCGTCTTCCATGAAGTAACGGACTTGAAAGTCGCTGACGTTGTAGACGAGCTCACGCGTCTCGATCTGTTGGTTAGCGGGGCTTCCGGCCTTGTTGCCAAATGTCTTACGGACCAGAACACCTGCCGGGGTCACGCTGTAGCCGACAAGGTTGACGCGTTTGAGAGTGCCGCCTCCGGAAACGGTAACAAGCAAACTGCCGGACTCACCGGTTCCCGAAGCCGATTGATTCAGCCCGAGCGGATCCGCGGAACCGGGTGCAAGCTGGATGGTCTTCGTATTCGGTATCGAAGTGGCAGTGCCAATTACTTGCGTAGTCCCGGATGAAGATTCGAACAAATAAACGTCGTACTGGTTGCAAACCGACGCAGCGCCGTTGGCCGTATTGATGTTCACGGAACTACCGCTCGCGGTTGCGGAGTTGTAATTGACGAGAAGCCCGTCGTTGAACGTGAGATCACGACTCACGAAATTCACCACATCGGTCTGGGCCTCGACATTAAGGTCGTTGGAATTGATCTGGTTCCCGGCGACAATGGACGTCACGAGATCTCGTTCGTTGTCGGCATCCGATTTGACTCCGAAGAGCGACCTTGCAATGTTGTCGGGTCCGTTTCCTCCGGTCCGGTGATAACCGAGTCCGGCGTTGATCGCGTCCCGCCGAATATATTCAAGCGCGATCCGGGCGCTGCGCATCTGGTCGATACGTGAGACGACCGTCGCCCGTTGAATGTGTGCGATCGATGCGACACTGTACACGGCGGCGACCGCGATCAGGAAGACGGTAAGGGAAACGAGGAGTTCGACAAGCGAAAACCCCGAAGATCTCTCGGCGCGTTTTAAGGCAGCGTCTTTTCTCATTTCTAATTTACCGGGAGCTTCGCGATGATTGTGGATTCAACCTCGGACCGTTGAAGCGACCCGACAAAGTATCGGACGCTGACCGTGAAGATCCTCTTCCTGACGGCGCCGTTCTCAATGATGTCGGTAATCTCGATCTTTCGTTCGATCCCCGGCACCACAGGACTGCTGTTTGTCGTTCCATCCACGACACACGAGGCGATGGCGTCGCATGAATCGTCCTCGGTTCCGAATATTCCGTCGGCGCCCGGATCTTCCCGGATCGGACGCCAATCCGTTACAAAGATTCCGCCGTTGTTGCCAACCTTGTTCTGGAGAGCATTCCAGTTGTACAAAACGCTGTCAGGGGCATCGAACGCCAGCATGTCGCGAACGGAGAATATTGTCTCCATCGTCGAGCGAACCGTCTCTTTTGATAAGGTCCGTTTTTCCGTTTCCTGCATTGAAAGCAACGAATATGACATCGCCGACATGGTTGCGAGCACGCCGACGAGCAGAATCACCATGGCGATTATCGTTTCGATCAATGAAAATCCGGACGATTGACTGGCTGAACGGTTTTGCATATCACAATCGAACCCATGCGGTACATCGCATCTGTGAGTCAAACCGGCATCCCTGCACCGCGGTGTCGCCGGTTGTTCCAAGAACAGTGACGGCCCGCACGTCGGACGGAGCATTGATCCCTTCACGGGTCGAATAAACATAAATTGTTGATCCAGTGACAATACTATTGGTTCCGATCGAATCACTTCCCTCATCGACAACCTGCCCGTTGCGACGAAAACGAAGTGTGATCTTTTGATCCCCGCTGCTGAGTGGGTAATTTGAAGTCCTGAATGATGCCAGCGGGATCGGAGAAGTCGAAGTTGGATTGGCTGCAACATTATTCGGTCGAGTGCCGATCGCGACATCGTTCCGCAGCGGCACTGTCCGTACAATCACGTCATCACTCGCGGTTGACGGCGAGTTTTCATCGATGAGCACCAACCGATTCCTGGTCTTGTTGATTTCGACCCGAAATGTGTTTCGTTGATTGAGAGCTTTCTGGCGGGCCTCATCAAACACATCCGCCATTGCTCTCGCTTGACGGTCAGTCGAGTACTTGAACAAGTTGTTCACGGAGTAAACCGCGGCGGCCGTAAGCACCGCGACGATTGACACAACAACGAGCAATTCGATGACCGAAAATCCTTCCGTTCTCTGCATGATGGTGAATGTTTGCCGACGAATCGGGCAACAACTCAAGTCTGACAAACATCGTTTAACGGTGTCAAGTATTTTTTATACAGCGCTTTGTGAAGACGAGAGGTCTTTAGGATTGCGGCGTTCGGTCAAAAAAAAAATAGACCGAATCGAAAACTCAATTCGGTCGATAATCAGTCAGAATTCAGAAGGGCTCAATCAAAGCATTTCTGCGGTACGTTCTCCATTGTGTTCCGGATCAGCATGTCAACGACGGCGTTGAAATCGTGGCCGCTTTCCTCGTAAACCTTAAGCTGTTCGTCAGCCGATGTTCCCCGCTCGAGAATCGTGTGAACATGTTCGATCTCCTTCCGCGAGTCGAGTTCGTCGACCACGTCGTCGACAAATTCGAGCAGTTCACGGATCAGGTCCTTGACCGGAACTTCCTTCTGTTTTCCGAGGTCGAGCAGTTTGCCGTCAAGTCCGTAACGGATCGCCCGCCACTTGTTTTCCTGGATCAGCCGCCGGTGATAAAGGCGGAATCCGAGATTCTTCTCGATCAGAACCGTCAGCTTCGCGCAGATCGCCTGGAAGAGCGCAGCGACGGCGATCGTGTCATCCACCCGAGTCGGAATGTCGCAGATGCGAAACTCAAGCGTCGGAAATTTCGAATGCGGACGCACGTCCCACCAAACTTTCGTTCCGTCCTGAATGCAGTTCATCTTGATCAGCAGATCGACATAACTCTGGAACTGCTGGAACGATTCGAAATGATCGGGAATGTCCGTCCGAGGGAACTTCTTGAAGACCTCTGAACGGTACGATTTCAGTCCGGTGTTGAAGCCGAGCCAGAACGGCGAGGATGTCGTCATTGCCAAAACGTGCGGCAGAAAATAGCGCGCGGCGTTCATGATATGGATCCGGCGGTCGAGATCGCGGATGCCGACGTGGACATGAACTCCGAAGATAAGCAGGCTGCGCGCGACCATCTGAAGTTCGTCGACGAGCAATTTGTAGCGATCGGCCTCGAAGATCTCCTGTTCGGACCACTTCGAGAACGGATGTGTCGAGGCGGCGACGATCTCGAGTCCTTTGCGGCGCGCGAGTGAAGATATGATGCACCGCAGTTTCGAAATATCTTCGCGCGCTTCCTGAATGTTCGCGCAGACGCCGGTCCCGACCTCGATCATGGACTGGATCATTTCCGGCTTGATCTTTTCTCCGAGGAGGAGTTTGCCTTCGTCGAGGATCTCGGAAACGTGCGACTTGAGCTCGCGGGTTACGGGATCGACGATCTGGAATTCTTCTTCAATTCCGAGAGTGAATTGATCGAACATAGGTTTCTCCCAAATAAATGCCGGCGGCCGGCGATTACTCTAACTCGAGCCCTTCCTTGAGGACCGCCTCAATTTCGTCATTAAGATTGTGGAACCGGACGCCGACGCCATGTCCGGGATCGGTGTAGACGACTACGCCGCTGATCGCGAGTTCGCGGCCCGAAACGATCATCCGCATGAAGATCAGCGTTCCCGTGTCGAGCTTCGCGTTCGTCGTCATGTAAAGTCCGCCGATACCGATGTCGCGCGTGTTTGCGATGCCGGTCGCGTCGCCGCCGTTGAAATGGACGTCAACGATGAGTTTCTTCCGATCGGACGAGCGCCTCTCAGACGGCGAGAGCGCTCCTGAAAAGTCTTTTTCACTCATATAAATAGGTAAAAGGAACGGTCAGTTGGATTCTGAACGGAATCGCGGGAAAACGCAAATCTTTTCCCGGACCGCCGATTCAGACCTTGCTCATCTCCTTTGCCAGTTTCAAGAACACCTTCGCCGCATGCGACAGCACCGAGTTCTTGCGATATACGATATTGAGCTTCCGTTCGAGCTTCATCTCCTGTACCGACAATGCTTTAAGCTCGCCGTTCGCCAACTCGTTCTGCGCCGTGAGCTTCGGCACGAGCGCGACGCCGGCGCCCGTTTCGACAAGACGTTTGATCGCCTCGAGCGACGGCAATTCAACCGATATATTGAGCCGCGTTTTGTGCTTCTCGAACGTCTCGATGACTTTCGCGCGATACGGCGAAACCGCGTTGTGCGCGATGAACGTCTCGACGCCGAGTTCCTTCACCGACACGCTCGAACGGGACGCGAGCGGATGCGTCGGAGCGACGATCAGCGCGAGTTCGTCGGTCATCACCGGAACCGCGATGACCGAATTGTCATGCGGCTTGAAGGAAACCACGCCGAGTTCGACCTCACGCGCGGTGATCTCTTTCGGAATTCGGCTGGCGACGCCGCGACGGACCTCGATCTTGATCAACGGGTAGAGCTTTCGAAACTCGCG
>JAKOSS010000484.1 GCA_029777145.1 Acidobacteriota bacterium
GTCGTCGTGGTGAAGATCACGGACAACGGCGGAGGCGGCGGAATGTACGGCGAGGACAAGGACGTCCGGCTCGATCTCGGCGACTCGTCGGTCGACCTGAGCGGAACCTGGAAATATCACGTCGAGAGCGTGAAATTCGGCGTCAACGTCAACCAGTTTCCGTCGCTCGCGTACAACGCGATGATCAATCCGCTGATCCCGTACAAGTTCCGCGGCGTGATCTGGTATCAGGGCGAAGCGAACAACGGCCGGGCGTATCAATACCGCACGGCGTTTCCGCTGCTCATCGAAGATTGGCGCAAGAAGTGGAACAGCGACTTTCCGTTCTATTTCGTTCAGTTGGCGACTTATCGACAGCCCGGAAACAGCAACGAGGGCTGTCCGTGGGCGGAACTCCGCGAAGCTCAGACGCTGACGACAAAGGTGCCGGGAACGGGTATGGTCGTCACGACGGACATCGGGAATCCCGACAACATCCATCCGGTCAACAAGCAGGACGTCGGACGGCGTCTCGCGGCGCTCGCGTTCAACCGCACATACAAGATCAAGATGGTCGATAGCGGCCCGACCTACGCGTCGATGAAGGTCTCCGGAAACCGCGTCCGCGTCGCGTTTGCCGGCATCGGGGGGGGACTGATGTCGAGCCTCGGAACGAAGGTCGGGGGATTCGAGATCGCCGGCGCCGACCAGGTCTTCTATCCTGCGGACGCGGTCCTCGACGGCAATTCGGTGATCGTTTCGAGCGACAAAGTCGCGACGCCGGTCGCGGTCCGGTTCGGATGGCTCGGCGACGCGTCGGCAAATTCACTTTTCAACAAGGAAGGATTTCCGGCGGTTCCGTTCCGATCGGACGATTGGAAGACGATCACGAAGGACGTCAAGTATACGATTCCGGACTTCAAACCGTAATTTCGGTCCATATCGGCCAAGGGAAATTGGCCGCCGATGACGCGGATTGAGCGGATCGGACAATATGGCGCGGCTGGACAGATCGTCGCGAACTAGTGCTAACCTTGCCCTTGGAAGCCAGATGAAGTTAATCACGAAATTTATCACTACGTTCCTCATGTTCGCCGTTCTTTCGGCGACCGTCATCGCCGGCGGACGGGATGTCGGCCGAAAACCGGCGGACGAGAACGTCGTTCTGCCGCCGGCATGGGCGTTCGGCGTCGTTTACGGCACTTACACGAATCAGGCGCAAACCGAGGAACTGATACGCGGGATCATCGATCACGGCTACCCGATCGACGGCCTTTGGATCGATTCGTGGATCTGGGATTGGAAAAACAAAGGGCAGGGTCCGAAGAAGTATCTCGACTTCGTCGCCGATACCGAATCGTATCCCGACATGGAGAAGATGTGGGCCGCGATGGCGAAGGAGAACATCAAGGCCGGCATGTGGGTTTGGGACTCGATCCTCAAGACCGGAAACGAAGAAGCGTTCGAAGATTTCAAATCGCGGGGACTTTTCAAAAGCGTTTATTTCAGGACCGACAGCTGGCACAACGGCGCGCGCACTACCGTCATCGGCGACAACAGCAAGCCCGTTTCGGGCACGACCTGCGGCGACATTGATTTCGAAAATCCCGAGGCGGTTAAGTATTTCAAATTGCGGATGAAGCACTTTTTCGACAAAGGGCTCGACTTCATCAAGCTCGACAAGACCGCCGCGATCCCGGTCTGCAAGGCGATGTTCGAAATGACGCAGGAACTCGGAAAAGAGACGAAGGGCCGCGGTTTCATCCTGTCGCACAGCGGCGGCACGGGGAGCGACGAATACAAGCGCTATCCCGCGAAATGGACCGACGACACGCGTTCTGACTGGTCGGCAAAAACCCATAAACGCGAGTTTTCGCCGTGGCTTCCGAAAGTCGGATTCAAAGAGAATATCGAGATGTACACCGATCTCGGAAAGCCCGTCCACGCGATCCCGTTCCTCGCGAACGACATGGGCGGATTCGCCGTCAGCACGGACCAGTTCATCGACGAGGAACTATATATCCGATGGCTGCAGTTCGCGACGTTCGTTCCGCTGACGACGCCGTTCTCGCAGCCCGAGAACCCGAGCGGGAACATTGCGTTCAAGGTTTCCGAACGGGCGGACAGACTGTTCAAATCGTTTTCGCACCTGAAGATGGAGCTCTTCCCGTACATCTATTCGTACGCCCACCGGTCGCGGCTCGACGGGATCAACACGATCCGCCCTTTCAAGAATCATCCTTACCAGTACCTTTTCGGCAATGAAATGCTGATCGCGCCGGTTTACAAGCAGGGCGCGACCGACGTCGAAGTGGCGCTTCCGGAAGGCTCGGTGTGGATCGACATGTGGACCGGGAAACATTTCGACGGCGGGCAAACGGTGACGGTTCCGGCGCCGATCGACCGGATCCCGGTCCTCATCAGGCAAGGCTCGATAATTCCGAAACGCCGCTACGCGCGCTCAATCGAACGCGGGACGAACGACGTGATCGAACTCCATGTTTATCCCGGCGCCGACGGCGAGTTCGAACTGATCGAGGACGACGGATCGAGCAACGACTACCTGACGGGCGGATTCGCGTCGACGATGGTCCGGCAGTCAACCGCGAAAGGAAAGACCGTCATCTCGATCGATCCGACCATTGGTAGTTACCGGAATATGTCTCCGAAACGTACGTGGGAACTGATAGTTCATCAGTCGGAAGGTCCGCGAAAGGTCTCGGTCGGCGGCAAACGATCGAAATTCAAGTTCGGAAACAGCCGTCTCGAAGTTGCTCCGATCACTTTGACGAAGACGAAAGGCGCGAAAATCACGATCCTGAA
>JAKOSS010000485.1 GCA_029777145.1 Acidobacteriota bacterium
GGCGATCGATACTGAGCTTGGATCGGGAGATGTCAATATCGATCGCGTTCCCGGAAGTTTAACGATCGTCCTTGTCGCCCTTGCCGCGATCGTCATCGTCGTCGTCGCGCCGAACCGAATTCGACGCCTTATTTTGGTCGTCGGCATCGCCTTTTTTCGGTTTTGCCGCGGTGTTTGTGTTCGACGCCGGGCTGGCGTTCGTGATGGTGTTTGCGACGGTCGGACTCGGTTGCGACGCGACGGTGTTCACCGGTTTCGCCTCAATCTCCGACTTTTTTGTTTCCGAACCGCCGCAAGCGGAACCCGCGATCGCGATGGCTGCCAAAATGATCAGTTTTTTCATACGTCTTTTCTCCTTTGTTTAGTCGTCATCATCGTCGGCGTTTCTTGAACGCCGGGTTTCCGTCGGTGTGTTCGGCGATGCGACCATCGCGCGAACCCCAAACTCATGTACCAGACGGCCACCCTGATGGGCCGCGTTTACAAGAACCGTGGTGCCGCCGGCGTAAAACAGCAGAAACGCCAACGTGAGCGGGATCATCAACTTGCGTCCCAGTTCCTTCTTCAGCACCATCGGCACGAAGACCATCGCCCCGAAGACGATCGTCAGCGCGACAAAGACATTCCTCGTCGTTTCGGCGAGTTCTTCGTGGTTCTCAAGAACGGGTTCGACGTTCGCGACGCGTTCGGCGAGTTCGCCTGCCGCATTGCCGGTTGCGACGGCGACCACCGCCGCGACGGTTCCGAGCAGCATCACGACGAACGCCGAGATCATGAACGCCTTGTTCTGACCGAAAAAGATCAACCCAAGGACGATCAAGATCGGCGCGACCAACAGCAAGGCGATCGGAAAATGGACGATCAGCGGATGCAGCGCATCCCAATTAGGTATTGTCGGTAACATATTCGCTCCTTGGATCTGCACCCTGGCGCCGGTCATCCCCCGATCGCCGACGCCAAGGCGTCCCCCCATAACTTGGACCCGGGGGAATTCAATTGACCTTTTCGAATTTTTCTTTCGGCGTGAAATCGACCGGGCATTTCGCGAGATCCGGGTTGTCCGTCGTATAGCCGCAGACCGGGCACACGTAGAAATCCTTTTTGTCGCCCTTCCACTTGTCCAGTTCGTTCAAGGCCGCGGTAAACAATTTCGCGTGTTCGCCCTCGGCGGTCTTCGCAAAATTGAAAGTCCTGAGCGCTTCCTTGTTACCGACGCGACGCGCCTCGATCATGAAGTCCGTGTACATCGTGTCGCGTTCGTAGGTCTCGCCGTCGATCGCCGTTTTGAGATTCTCTTCAGTCGATTTGATCTCCGGGAGTTTGATCTCATTCTTCGGCGTGCCGCCCATCTTCTTGATGACTTCGGCGTGATTGTTCATGTGAATTCCTTCGGCCTTGGCCGCTGCCCGGAAAAGGCTCGCGACCTTGCCGTACCCCTCGGATTCGGCCTTTTTGGCGTATTCGAGATATTTCGCATTGGCGTTCGATTCGCCGTTGTACGCTTCCTGA
>JAKOSS010000486.1 GCA_029777145.1 Acidobacteriota bacterium
CGGAGACTACACCGGCGACGGCAGAGCCGACATCGCTTTCTGGCGACCGTCGACAGGCGAGTGGTTCGTTCTGAGGTCCGAGGATTTCTCGTATTTCTCGACGCCGTTCGGGCTGAGCACCGATACGCCGATTCCTGGCGATTACGACGGCGACGGCAGATGGGACACCGCTGTCTTCAGGGCGTCGTCGGCAACGTGGTACGCACAACGCTCGACCGCCGGTCTGATGATCACGAACTTCGGAGCCGCGACGGATATTCCGGTCGCTTCGGCCAGATAGTTGATTCCGATCGAGAATAGAAAAAGGGCTCGCACTCAGGTGCGGGCCCTTCATTTTTCAGGAGATGACGACGAACACCGAACTTCGGGATCGCCTGACTTGAGAAAGTCGATTTTTCAAAGGATGAATCGCGGGGGTATAGAGTCCGTTCAGTTGGCGGCTGAAGGTCCGTCTATCCGGTAATCTCGGCGCCTGTGCGTCTCTGCGGAAATTCAACCGGATAATTTGAACGATCGGAGATCGAGAATCCGCAATCAAAGATCCAAAATCAGATGATCGTCGTCACGATCTCACGGATGCTGCGTTGGAGTTCGCGGTCATCGGTGATCGGCGAGCAAAGCGCGACGTCGGCCGCGTCGATCGGCGAGATCCCTTTCGCGATCATCTGCGCGGCATATATCAGAAGACGCGTCGAGACGCCTTCCTCAAGGCCGTGACCCCGGAGATTCCGTACCTTCTGTCCGATCTTGACAAGGTCCTGTGCGGTCTCGTGATCGATCCCGCCCTCCTTGGCGACGATTTCGGCTTCGGCTTCAGGCGACGGATAGTCGAACTCCATCGCGACGAAGCGCTGGCGGGTCGATTGTTTCAGATCCTTGAGGATCGATTGATATCCGGGATTGTATGAGACCACCAGCATGAAATCGGGCGGTGCCTCGATCACGGTTCCGCGCTTTTCGATCGGAAGCCGCCGCCGGTCGTCGGTCAGCGGATGGATGATCACGACGGTGTCCTTTCTGGCTTCGACGACCTCATCGAGGTAGCAGATCGCACCGGCGCGAACGGCCTTTGTCAGCGGTCCGTCGTGCCAGACCGTTTCTTCACCTTCGAGCAAGAAGCGCCCGACGAGGTCGGTTGACGAAAGATCCTCGTGACACGCGACCGTGATCAGCGGGCGGTTCAGTTTCCACGCCATGTATTCGACGAAACGTGTCTTGCCGCAGCCCGTCGGCCCCTTGAGCATCACCGGAAGCCGGGCCGCGTAAGCCGCTTCGAAGAGTTCAACTTCCTGCCTGATCGGGAGATAAAAAGGCTCGGTCCCGACCTTGAATTTTTCGACCGCTAATTCCATATGACGCCGATTATCTTAACATTCGCCCGTTCGAATTGGGAAAGCCGGGGCAGATCGGACGATCGCGGGCGGCGCAAAAAAAGAGCGGTCCGAAGACCGCTCCGTCTGCTATTCATATGACGTGCAACTACGGTGTCGGTTGGAACAACAGTCCCGAAACATTGCCGGAAACCGGAACGTTTTGCGGTGCGTAGTCAGCCGCCTTCGATTCAACCGAAACCGTGTAAGTCACGCCCGACGGTACCGCCGAGAAGCGGAAATATCCGAACGGGTTGGTGGTCGTCCGCAACGTGAAGCCATTTCCGTCGGAAATGACGACACGGGTCAGATACGCTCCCTGCGTCGGGCTTGCCATGACACGTCCGCTGACCGTTGCCGGGGCCGACACGGCAGGCGTCGGTCCCTGGATCGCGACCGTCATCGGCGAACCCGTCTTGAAGAATCCGAGCGTCGCGTTCATCGCCATCGGCGGTTGGTTCGAATCGAAGCGGAAGTTGTAAAGCGTTCCCCAACGAATCGCGTTTGCGTTCTGGTTCTGTGCGAACGTTTCCGAACTCCACGTGAGCGAACCGGCGGCCTGGACGCCGTCCCACGGCGTGCTGCTGAATCCGGCGCTTCCGACGGTTCCGTCGTTGGCCCAACCCGGATGTTGCGGCGGCATGTGGAAACCGATGTTGCTGACGCTCACGCCGGAGCCGGTCGGAACCGAGAACGACTGGATCGCGCGGTCAATGTTCTGGTTGTAGACCGCGTATTCGTAGTGCCAGACGCCCGGCGACGGGTTCGTCACCTTGTAGGCCACGACACCGATACCGTCGGCACCCGGGGCGGGCTCGATCGGAACGATGGTCGCTCCGGTCCAGGCGATGATCGCCGCCTTCTGGCGCTGCGTCGACGAAACGGCCGAGAACGAGAACGGACTTGAAATTCCCGATACTGAATACTGACGGTACGACACGTTGTTGTTCATGTTGCACTGTCCGGGATTCGATTGGCACCAGGCGTATTCGTGCGGCGTGATGTACTGGCCTTCGGCGTAGTAGGTCGCGCCCGGATTGAGCGACGTGTTCAGGTCCGCAATCTCGGTCAGAATGCGGTGCGACGGTCCCAGGTGCGTATGACCGGTATGGTTGTTGTTCGGCGTTGCCGAATCGTTGCGCGGATAGGCGCCGGTATACGGATTGATCCAGGCGCGCGATCCGAGATTCGGACCCGAGTTCAGGCTCGCCGAGTACGGATCCGAACAGCCCGATCCGAGCTGCGAGCCGCCGACGCCGTTGCAGCCGAGGCTGCAGATGTTGTTCGTCAGCGCCGTGAAGGCATGTTTCACGCTCGACTGTCCGATCTGCTCAAACCGATCGGTGTTGGACGCTCCGCCGCTCATGCGGTACAGATTCTGCGGGATCACCGGATGATCATTGGCCGGGTTCGCGATCCAGTTCAGATTGACCGTCCCGAAGTTGCAGGAATCGGTTCCGACCGCGAGTCCGACCTGTGTTCCCGAGGAACTGCCGAATTGGGCCAAACCCGAAAGATCGCCGACGACAACGTCCGGTCCCGGGACCGTACCGTTGAGATTGTCTCCCGGCATCGAAACTTCCTTGACATCGCCGTCAACGATCGTCGAAACCTCGATCGAACGCATCTTCGCGGAGATCGAGATCTGACCGGCGGTGGACAGCGCATCCGACGCACGACCGAGCCTCTCGGCATATTCACGCGAGAGGATCAGGCGGCCCATCTGGACATACATCGTTTCGTCCTGCGGGTTGTAGTCGTAAAGGTGACCTTCGACGTAGAAATACGTAAAGCCGGTCTTGGGATCGCGAACGGCAAGTTCATAAGGCTCGGTCGGTGCCAGGCTTTCGATTGAAAGCTGACCGCCCATGCTCGCCGGAAGTTTCGAATCGACCGGATCGATGTTCATCGAACTCGGGATCGGCCCGCGAAGCAATTCGTTCATCACGAGTACCGTGAAGAACGAATCCTGATCGACATCGAACCGCATCGGGATCGTTTCACCCGATTTGAGAGCGCCGCGTCCGGTCAGCGACGAGTCAACGTTGAGGACAACGTTTCCCTGCGCGACGATCATCTTCTTCAAAATGCCCGAATTGGCGTCTCTCTGTACGCTTCCGAGGCCCGTCAACGATTGATTTGTTCCGTCGCCAAAAAACACAAGAAACGGCAACAACGCGATAAATACGGTTTTTAGCATAATTTGGATCGGTGGCCCTAAGACCGGCTTGTCATGAATTCCGCTGGTTCTACGGTATTCGAAGATTGTCATTTTTACACTCATTTAGACGCAATAGTCAAGTCGGGTATAGTATTGAGTTTCGTGCCTGTTGATGCAGGACCACCGAACGATTTATGAAATCTGGCTGCGAAGATAAACGTGGAAACGCCGTCCGATCGCGCGAACTTCCGGTGCTCGGAAACGATGCAACGTCGACGATTTCCGTCCGCGATTCGAAGGCGGGAAAGATCCGGGCGATCGTCTTGATAGCGCTCAACGCGGCGATGATCCTGCATATTATTCAGTGGTTGGCCACCGGCACGACGATCTCGCCGGTCGAACCGTCCGAGACGATGCAGACGCTGCAGCAAGGCGCGGTCAACGCCGGATTTATCTTCTTCACGGTGGCGATCCTCGCGACGCTGATCTTCGGCAGATTTGTTTGCGGTTGGGCCTGCCATCTGGTCGCGCTTCAGGATCTTTGCGGGTGGATATTGAAGAAGATCGGTCTGAAGCCGCGCCCGTTCCGTTCAAGGTTGCTGATCTGGGTTCCGTTGCTCGTCGCGCTCTATATGTTCGTCTGGCCGACCGTTCTCAGATATCTCGTGAAACCGCCGAGCGAGCCGGTGATCCCGGAATTCACAAACCATCTCATTGTTTCCGATTATTGGGCGACGTTTCCGCCGATCGCCGTCGCGATCCCTTTCCTTTTCGTATGCGGCTTCATGACCGTTTATTTTCTCGGTCAGAAGGGCTTTTGCACTTACGCGTGTCCGTACGGCGGATTCTTCGGGATTGCCGAGAAACTGGCGCCCGGCCGGATCAGGGTCACGGACGCCTGTAACCAGTGCGGACATTGCACGGCGGTCTGCACGTCGAACGTTCTCGTGCATGCCGAGGTGCGCGACCACGGTGCGGTCGTCGATCCCGGATGCATGAAATGTATGGACTGCGTGAGCGTCTGCCCGAACGACGCTTTGTATTACGGATTCGGCAAGCCGTCGCTCGGCGTCAAGAAGAAAACCGCTCGGAATTATTCGCTTTCGTGGCTTGAAGAAATAATCGCCGCGGTCGTCTTTGCGCTCAGCCTTTTCGCGGTTTGGGACGTTTACCAGCTCGTTCCGATGCTGATGGCGCTCGGGATCGCGACCGTCTCGACATTCGTTGTCATCAAGTGCCTTAAACTCTTCAGATCACCTGACAGCACCTTCTATCGGTATCATTTGAGATCGGGCGGGCGTCTCAAGCGCGCCGGTTGGATCTTCGCCGGCTTTTCGGTCCTGTGGCTGGCACTCAACGTGCAAAGCGGTTTCATTCGCTATCACGAACGCGAAGGCGCACGTGCGTTTGAGAGCATCCGGATCCCCGACGAGCTCGCGCTTGCGCATCCGAACCCGCAGCCGTGGCTCGGAACGGCCGATCGCAACAACATCGCCGAAGGAAAGCGCCATTTCGATCTCGCGGCGCGTTACGGTCTTTTCACCAACAACTTCGCGCTGTCGAAACTGGCTTGGATCGATTATCTCAACGGCGACACCGACCGGGCGCTTGAGCTGCTCGGCCGATCGGCAGCCGTGCAGTCCGGTTCGGGCCGGGCGATCAGTCTCTATTACAGCGGCGCGATCCGGAACCGCACCGGAAAATACGATCTGGCCCTGACCGACCTCGACGCGGCACTGAAGGAACGCCCAGACCTGATCGTTGCCCGCGAAGAACTCGGCGAATCTTTGTGGAATCTCGGCCGGCGCGAAGAAGCGGTCGCGGCGTGGAAGGAGGCATTGCGCGAGAATCCCCAACTTGTTCTCGCAAATCTGTTTCTGGCCGGAGCGGCGACGGCGGGCGGCGACACGGGCGCGGCGCAGAGCTACGAGGACCAGGCCGAGAAAATAACTCCGCGCGATCCGTTCTTCAACTGGATGCTCGGACTGCGTCTTCAAAACGTCGGGATGAACGCGCTTGCCGACAAACGATTCAAGCTGGCGATCCAGATCAACCCCGCATTCCGGATGAACCGGACATACGAGCCCGGCAAGTAAATTCCAGATACCAAGATTTCAAGATTCCAGGATTCCAAGATTTCAAGATTCCAAGATTTCAAGATTCGGAGATTTCAAGATTCGGAGATTTCGAGAATCCAAGATTCCAAGATTCCGATTCCGGCGTTTCGTGGATTTCGCGATCACTTTGAATCGAGTTTCTCGAATCCTGAATCTTGGGAGGATGTCGGAATAACCGCGCCGGCCGGGCATGCTATTTAGCCTGGCAAATTCTTCGCGGTTTTTCGCGTGAGTTAGCGGTCAAAGAAAAAGATCTGCCCGAGAAGAAACGCGAATCGGTGCGAAAGGCTCCTGCAATATTGAATCCCTGGAATCCTGAAATCCCGAAGGGCTTGAATCTTGGAATCTGCAGCAGGCCGCTGGAATCTTGGAATCTGCAGCAGGCCGCTGGAATTCTTGGAATCGGCCGCAGTCCGCTGGAATCTTGGAATCGGCCGCAGGCCGCTGGAAACTTGGAATCGGCCGCAGGCCGCTGGAATCCTGAAGGGTTGGAATCTTGAAATAAAAAAGCCGCGTCCCGAAAGGCGCGGCTTTCTTATTGCGATCAAGATCGGATCATTTGCACTTTGAATAACCGCAGTCGCGGCAGAAATCGCAACCCGAAGCATGCTCAAGTTGGCCACGGCATTCGGGACATTCACCGATCAGATTTCCCATCTTATGTTCGGCAAACGCTTCGACTTCCGCAGACTTCGTTTGCATCTTGCTGAGCTGCCGTTCCGATGCCGGGAGGTTCTTGATCCGGCGGTCGATCAGAAGCAGGCATTCGGCAATCGCCTGTTCCGGCGACGTCAGCAGGCGTTCATTGAACCAAACCGCGTGCGTTCCGGTCACCTTGTTAAGGCTGCGCGCGACTTCCTTGACTTCGAATCCGCCACGGAGCATCTTCGACGCGAGCAAACCGACACCTTCCGAGATCGGCCCCGTCGCGAAGACCTCGAGCACGCGCTCGCCGTTGTGATTGACCGTGACGTAGAGATTTACACCGTCGAACGGAATGCGCCACGTTGATCCGCTGAGTTCGCGCGGACGCTCGATATGCGCCGCATCCGGGATTCGTTCGACGACCACGAATTCGTGATTCTGCCCGACCGAATCCTCCGCTGCTTCTTCGGTCTGTTTCTTTTCTTCCGCCTTCATCGACGTCAGAACCTGACCTTCGCGGCTGCCGTCGCGATAGTAGCTGACGGCCTTGCAGCCCAGATCCTTTGCCATC
>JAKOSS010000487.1 GCA_029777145.1 Acidobacteriota bacterium
AGTGGCAGGCCGTGATGGGCGACAATCCCAGCTACTTCAAAGATTGCGGCGCGGACTGCCCGGTCGAGCAGGTCAACTGGGACGACATCCAGGTCTTTCTCAAACGGCTCAACTCGCGTGACACGGAGTTCGAATACCGCCTGCCGTCCGAAGCGGAATGGGAATACGCGGCCCGCGCCGGAACCACGACTGTCTTCGCTTTCGGCGATAGCCTGAATTCGACGCAGGCAAATTTTGACGGAAACTACCCGTATGCGTCGACCAAAGGGCAGTATCTCCGAAAGACGGTGCGTGTCGGAAGCTACAAGCCGAACGCGTGGGGCCTGTACGACATGCACGGAAACGTATGGGAATGGGTGCAGGACATCTACAGTTCGAGTTATGACGGTCTGCCGACGGACGGTTCGCCGAACCTGACAAAGGGTGAATCCGGAAGGCTTGTGTTTCGCGGCGGTTCCTGGGTCAACGGTTCGAGGTTCCTGCGCTCGGCGAACCGCGTCAGGGTCAATCCGTCAAACCGTTACATCAACTACGGCTTTCGGCTTGTTGCCCGCCCGAAATAACTCTCCGTACCCTCTTGTCCTCTGAACTATAGTTCGAGACATTGGGATCGCGGAAGCATCGCCCTCGGCCGCGAATGCGGCCTGGATTTAAAAAAATCGATGAAACGATTCGGCAATTTGTGGGATTCGGTGATCGAGGAAGCGAATTTGCTCCGCGCCGCGCGCCAAGCGTCCAGAGGAAAGCGTTTCAGGGACAATGTTCTCGCATTCAACGCGCGACTGGGCGATAACCTTGTACGACTCAGGCGCGAGCTTAAAGGACGGACGTACCGTCCTGGAAAATACCGGACATTCGAGATCTTCGAGCCCAAAAGACGGATAATTTCCGCCGCACCATTCCGTGACAGGGTCATCCACCACGCCGTTTGCAATGTAATTCAGCCGATCTTTGAGCGAACCTTCATCAACGACACGTACGCGAATCGCAAGGGCTACGGCACGCACCGGGCGCTCAGAAGATTCATTAGCCTGGCAAGATCGCATCGTTACATTCTGAAGTGCGACGTCGAGAAGTATTTTCCGAGTATCGACCATCAGATCTTGAAGTCGATAATCCGGAAGAAGATCAAATGCGAGCCTACATTGTGGTTACTTGAAACAATCATCGACGGGTCGAATGCGCAGGAGGAGCGTAACCTGTACTTCGACGGCGATAATCTGTTCGCGCCGTTCGAGCGCCGCCGCGGGCTGCCGATCGGAAATCTTACAAGTCAGTTCATCGAATTTCCGGGTTGTCGGCTGTCAGATTTCGCAATCAAAACACATATACACTTGTAAGCGACGATTTGAACGGAATTTGTCGTAGCAAAGGTCGCAGAACTGCAGCACTTTTAGGACACTATGAATGGAAAAGAAAAGGCGATGCTTCTGTCATTCCTCGAACGCTTCCAGCCGGGGACGTCGCTGAGCGAGCAGGACACATCTGATCTTGAATCGTTGTTGACCAAGGCTTGGCCAACAATCAGCGGAGCTGATGCCGGAGGGATGAAAGTTGAAAAGCTGTCCGGAAGGATAGAAAATGCCGCTTGGAATCCGCCACTCATTACGTTCGATATCGAACGGCACGGCGGCACCGTGCTTGGATCAACGCGGGCAACACTTCAAGGCTGGACCATTAACACAAGCGACTGGACCGCCCGTGTCTACGAGGGGAAGTGGCGCCTGAAAACCCCGCAACAGCCGGCATTGAGGATGGAGCCACTAGTTGCGGAGATTTGCGACATAATTGTCAATAGGTCGGAGGACGAACGGGTAAAATGGTCCGGCGAATCTTGTGTCCGTGTGATCGCTGGAAAGACAATTCCGGATATCGGGCCAAAGCAGACGGTCGAAGGTCGACGCCGGCGCTTTCGAGCCAAGTTGAAGGAGAGCCTTTTGGCGCTCGGATGGCAAGAGAAAGGGTTATACATATTTGAGAAAATCGATTGAGTCTTGCAAGGCCAAGTCCGATCACACATACAAGCAAGAGCGACTCACGAGTCGGCAAAACTTGATCGCGGGACATTCAGCATCGATGAAGAAGGGTTCTCCCCGGCAATTAACCTGCGACGTTAAATTCTGACGGATGCAATGACTTTTAGGCCAATACTACGAACGAATCAGAGGATCACGAGAGGACATTGCGTCTCTCGGACTTGTCTACGTCTTGATCCGGTCTCGCCGGGCAAACGAAGCCTTTGCGTCCCGTGTGGGCCGGGATTCCGGGATTGATCTCACTCCGCTGAATTTTGTCAATCAGCGATCCGGCGACAAGATGGAGCGACCCGACATTTCCGGGATGGACAGTGAGGGCCGCGAGCGGCTCATCATCGAGGCGAAGTTCTGGGCTGCGCTGACTGCGAACCAACCGATAACCTACCTCGAAAGGCTTGAAGAAAACGGTGGATTATTGGTGTTTGTTTGTCCCGGCCGACGTGTCGGGATGATCAGTTCTGAGGTTCAACGTCGCTTGCAGGATGCCGGATACGCGCCGGCAAAGCGTTTGAATGGCCTCGCGTTCGATCTCGAAGCGAGCAGGACGGTGGTAATTTTTGATTGGGACCAGTTGCTCGCTGTTCTTCGAGACGCGGTCGACCGGGAGGATGATCCTACATTGCGTGATGAGTTGCGCTCGGATGTAAATCAGTTGATCGGCCTTTGCAGCCGTATCGACGCGGAATCATTTCAGCCGATTTCGGCGGAGGATATGTCGCCAAGCGTCGGGCGCCGGATAATGTCGTATTACCAATTGATCGACCGAGTAATGGACCAACTCAAGCTAAACGGGGTCCTCGACATCGATCTGAAGGGTCTTAAGGCGACTTCACAGCGAAACGGCTATGTTCGCTACTTCAGAGCCAACGGGCGCGCGATGTCACTAGTTCTGAACTTTGAGTCCTGGTTCACCAAAGCCGAGACGCCATTCTGGCTCACTTTCTGGGACGGCTCATCTGGCGGTGTCGTTGAAAGCGTCCCAATCTTTCCGGTACTTGAAGAGACCGAAGATAAGGTGGCTGAACGAATGGCTAGTGATATCGAAACTCTGATCAAAGGTTTCGTGACCTGATTAGCGTCCCATTTGCAGGACTTACATCTTTGCAGGACTTACATCAAAAAGACACGGAATGTGCCAAGCGCGGAGTCGGTTCGGCCTAAGCATTTTGGAGGATCATAGTGACGAGAAATGTAAAGCATTTTGGCATCCACGGATTGCGAATTATTTTTGCCTTATTGGTGTTGTCGGGGTTTCTTTGGACAATGACAGTGCCGACTCCGGGTATTTTTGAATCTGATGTTGCGATCGCGAGCCAAGTTTCGGCACAGTCTCCTCAGCTGAAAAGTGTCGAACGATTGATCGCGCAAAGAGTTGTCTATTTTGAGGAGAATCAGGGACAGTTCGACTCCAAAGTTCGCTACCTTGCGCGTGGAACGAATGGCTATGATCTATTCTTGACCGCAACTGATGCGGTGTACGTCCTGAAGGATCGAAGATTACAGCGTGAAAGTCGGAATGTACGAGGTGGTGGGTTGATCGATCCGATTCAAGATCCTGATCCTACGACCGACGGCACAAAGGCCGTCGCAGTCTTTATGTCGTTATCCGGAGCAAATCCGGAAGCGGTTTCGTCCGGATTTGAGCAACTCGGGCATCATACGAATTATTTCAAGGGCGAAGAGTCGAATTGGCGAACGAACATACCGAACTATGGTCAAGTGCGGATGTCCGACGTTTATGACGGCATCGACACGGTTTGGAACGGGCTTGATGGCGGCGGCGTACAGTACGATTTCGTCGTTGAGCCGTTCGCCGACCCGAATCAGATTCGCTGGAAGGTTGAGGGAGCGGAATCCGTCGAACTGGATGCCGAGGGAAACCTTATTATCAAGACCGAATACGGTGAGATCAGGCAAAACAAGCCGTTCACCTTTCAGGAGACTGAAGGACTCCGGCATGAAGTACAGAGTCAGTTCGTCATCGAAGAGTCGGAAGTTAGTTTTGATGTCGGTGATTATGACCGTTCGAAAATACTAACGATCGACCCGACGGTCAATCTCAGCACTCTCGAGTTTTCGACATTCTTGGGTGGTGCAGGACCTGATTCGGGTAACGCTATTACCCTTGACGGCGCGGGTAATATTTATGTCACCGGAGAGTCCGACTCAACTTCCTTCCCAACAACGGCAGGAGCATACGACAGGACTCATAACGGCGTTTGGGATGTGTTCGTTACGAAGCTGAACGCAACAGGTTCGGGATTGATCTATTCGACATTCATTGGCGGAAGCGATACCGATATCGGCCACGACATCGCCGTTGACTCTTCGGGAAGCGTCTTTGTCACGGGAGCCACGGTCGATGCCGTAACCAATTATCCGACAACGGCGGGAGCATATGATACGACCCATAACGGCAGTTCTGATGTGTTCGTCACAAAGTTGAATGCAACAGGTTCGGGATTGATCTATTCGACGTTCATTGGCGGAAGCGGCAGCGAAAACAGCCTATCCGTCGCCCTCGACTCTTCGGGAAGCGTCATTATCACAGGAACCACGTTCGATGCAACAACCGATTATCCGACGACAGCAGGAGCGTATGATACGACCCATAACGGCAGTAATGATGTGTTCGTTACGAAGCTGAATGCGACAGGATCGGGATTGATCTATTCGACATTCATCGGCGGAAGCGATACTGATGTCGGCTACGACGTCGCCGTTGACTCGTCGGGAAGCGTCTATGTCACAGGAACCACGGTCGATGCAACAACCGATTATCCGACGACAGCTGGAGCGTATGATACGACACATAACGGCAGTAATGATGTGTTCGTTACAAAGCTGAATGCGACAGCATCGGGATTGATCTATTCGACATTCATCGGTGGCAGCGATATTGATTACAGCTACGGCATCGCCGTTGACTCCTCGGGAAGCGTCTATGTCACAGGAACTACGGTCGATGGCGCAATCGATTATCCGACAACATCAGGAGCGTACGATACGACGCATAACGGCAGTGATGATGTATTCGTTACGTTAGTGTAACGTTCTTTCTGTAAATTCATTCTTGCCGTTGAGGCGGAACCTCCGAAACCGAGGTTTCGGAGGTTCCGGACGAAGCGGCGGGCCGCAGCCGCGATTGCAAAGCGCGGGTCAGGCGTGGTTTTCTTTTTGGTGACGAAACTAAAAAGGAGAAACCGCGAACATGACCCGCAATGAAGACTTTAGTGCAGGC
>JAKOSS010000488.1 GCA_029777145.1 Acidobacteriota bacterium
CTCGTCGACGATCCTCCGAACGAGATCCGGGTTTTCCTGGCCGTAGCTGCCGACGATAAAGAACGTTGCCGGGACGCCTTTCGACTTCAACGCGTCGAGGATCTTCGGCGTCCATGTCGGATCCGGGCCGTCGTCAAACGTCAGCGCGACGAGGCCGGGATGATCGCCGGTTCTCTGGATAACGTAGCTTGAAGGCGTCGAAATGTACGCCTCGTCGGCGATCACGCCATCGGGCGTTAGATCGAAACTGCGGCTCCCGTCCTGTGGTTCCGCGATTACCTGAAGGATCTCGCCGACGCCTTCAAAGTCGATGTCGTAACCGTAGCGGATCGTCTTCAGGTCCTCGATTCCGGGCCGCGCCGTTTTTTCGCCACCGAACACGTCCCAGAGACTCGGATCTTCGGAACCGAGCCGCCACAGCGCGAAGCCGAAGGGCCGGTATCGCTCGGCGACCGCAATTTGATTGAAGGCGGTCGGTGCGTCGAGAAACCAAACCGTGTGATGGCTTCCGTCGTCCTCGTCGTACGAAAAATGCGGATTCATCGACACGCGGTCGAAATCGATCCGCGCCTCCGAATCTCGCGCCGAGAGCACCGCTTCCTGGAACGAAACCTCTTTCGCCTCGCCCGCGCCGCTGGCCCAATCGTACCCGTAACTGCCGATGCAGACGATCGTCTTCGACGGGTCAAGTTCCTTCATTCGGCGCGCCAATCCGCGGGCGAACCAGCTTTGCGAGGCGATCGCGCCCGGTTGTCCGGTCGCCCAGTGCTCGTCGTACGCCATCAGCATCAGAAAATCCGAGTTCCGCTCGTAGGCCTTGTAATCCCAGTCGGGGTTGTCGAACGGAACAGCCTGCGCGACGAGCAGTCCGCGTTGGTGAAAAACAGCCGAAAGTTCGCGCATGAAGGCGAAAAGATCGCCTTGCGACGCCTTGGGCACCTCTTCGAGGTCGATCGTCATCCCGGCGAACCCGTTGTCCGCGCACGTCTTGGTGAGCGCGTCGATCAGCTTTTTTCGGGAATCCGGCGTGGCGATCGCCCGCGCCAGCGTCGCCGGGTCCCAAACTTCGTTGCGGTAGTTCTGGACCAGCGGCAGGATCGGCATGCCGGGCTTTTCGCGACGGATCAGCTCGATCGCCTTGGCGTCGATGTCGAGCAGCAACGGATCGTCACCGTCGCGCAGGCGGATCCATTCCGGCGCCAGCCAGTCGATGCTCCCGATGTTGCGTTTCAGCGACGCATAGCTCGTGTCGTCGTAGTTGACGTAAAAGCCGACGGTCGTCGGGCGACCCGCGTTATATTCGATCGGCTTCGCCGGGATCGGCATCTGCGACGTAAGTTCCGGCGCCGGCGACTTTCCCTGGGGCACGATGGACCTCGCGCGGATGCTGAAATCGGGCAGATACGGCGCGATGAAAAGGCTGACGAGAAACACCGCGAGAACGACGCCGATCAGAATCGATGTCGTCACGGTCGCGAGTTTTACGCGCTTCCAGCGACGTCCGTCCGGTTGATAAAAGACCTGCGTTTCGCGATGGCTCATGGCTTGGGCTCCGCGCGTGTTTAGCAAGGTTCATGCCAACCGTTTATTCACGATTTAGGGTTGATTTTGCTCAGGAATCGTTCAAAAATGAGGCGTTTCGGGCAACGCGGGCAAATTCGCCACACCTAATCGGAGATCGGAAACGAAAGGGTGAAGGCCGTTCCCTTGCCGGGTTCGCTCTCGACCGAGATGTCGGCGTGATGCTCCTGAATTATCTGTTTGACGACGAACAGTCCGAGTCCGGTTCCCCGCCCGCGCTTCTTCGTCGTGAACATCGGTTGGAAGATCTTCGAGCGCGCCTCGGCGTCGATGCCGACACCGTTGTCCTCGAATTTTACGACGACCTTTCCGTTTTCGGCGGCCGTTCGCACCTTCAGTCTGCCTTTCTCACGCATCGCGTCGAGCGCGTTGCTGATGAGATTGATGAAAACCTGCTGAAGCCGATCGGCATCGGCCGAGACCATCGGCAGCGATTCGGCGAGGTTGGCTTCGAGCTTGACCTTTCGCTCGTCGAGCGCCGGTTCGATCGCGTCGAATGTCTTGCGCAGCAGATCGTTCATGTTGAGCGGTTCGTGGACGCTTTCGCCGAAACGCGTCGAATCGAGCATTTCGCGGACGATCTTCTCGATGCGCTCGATCTGGGTATTGACGGTCCGCAGGCGGCCGGCCTCCTTCGATTCCGGATCAAGGCTCGACTCGAGTAGCTGCACGTGTCCGCTGATCAGGTTGAGCGGCGTCCCGACCTCGTGCGCGAATTGGGCCGCCGTCTGACCGGCCGCCGCAAGACGTTCGAGTTCGGCCATTTTCCGGCTCGATCTGAAGAGTTCGAGATTCGCGGTTTCGAGCTGCTCGTTTTTGTCGACAAGTTCGCGCGTCGCTTCCTTCACCTTTTCTCGCAGGATCTCGTTCTGTTTCAGCCGCTCGTCCGACATTTCGCGGATCTGGCCGATCATCGAATTGAAGACCGATCCGAGCCGTCCGAATTCGTCCCGGGTCTCGGCCACCTGAACGTCGAGATCGCCCGTCTTCGCCTTTTCCATCGCCGAGAGCAGCTTTTCGAGAGGCCGGTAAACGACCCGCTGGAAAAGCAGATAAAATGCGGCGCCCATGAAAAAGAGCGTGATCAGCGTGATCCACGACAGGCTCGCGGCAAAGCGAAGACTGATCGTCGCGATCGTGTCGAGTTTCTCGACTCCCTCGACGGCGCCGGTGACGCGGCCTTTGTCGACGATCGGCGTCAGGACGCGGAAGTATGAATCGACATCGCTCTGCGAAGCGCGGACGTTCGACGTACTTTCACCCTCGATGAGCGCCTTGCGGATCTCGTCCGGGAACTCTTCGACGGGCGTGCTGTCATCCGACGAAACCGTTTCGTTGAACCGGCCGTCTTCGAACTTCCAGAGACGGACGGTGACGAGATTGGGGCGCGATCCGCTGAGAATATTCGTCAGATTCCGAAGACTTTCGGCGTCAAAACTGTCCTGCGTTGAAGAGAGTTGTTTCGCGAGGTTCTCGACCTGCAGCGTGGCAAGCTCCTTTTCGGTATCCTGAATGCGGCGGGCGATGCTCGCGCTGACGACGATCAGGCTGACGACCAAAACGCCGAACGATATGAGCGATGCGAGGATCGCGGTTTTGACGTGAAGCGGTACGATTCTCATGTTCTCGGGTTTCATGATGCAATTTCCGCACCGCTCGCCAGGGTGTACACACCGTTGTCGAGCCGAACCGCGAAGCCCTCGTCGACCAGCCGGTGATTCGCTTTGCCGGTTTCCCATCGCGGGAGCCCGATCGCGCGCGAGAGATCGCCGCGAAGCGTCGTGCCGCTCATGAGCAGAAAGGTTCGCGCAAGTTCGGCGACGGCGTCTTCGCGTGCGACGCGTTTCGCCATCTCTTTCGGAAATCTCGCCTCCGCCAGCGTCCAGATATACGTGAATTTCGGCTCGTAAACGACTTCCTGCGGGATGACCTTGAGACTCATCTGGAGTTGGTCGATGGCCTTCGTCATTTCCTTGCGGTCTTCGATCCGAGCTTCGGCGCGAAGATCGGCGCTCGCCATCTCCCATTCCTTTCGCAGCACCTTGAGGATCCGCAGCGCGCCCGGCGAGAGTCGTTCCTTCTCTTCTTTTTTCGGGATTCCCCAGATGGCGTTGAAATGCGGGACGAGTCGCGGTGCGACGAACATCGAGCGGCCTTTGACGAGCTTCGAGTAAAATATTTTCCCGCGCTGCATGACCTCATCCTTGAGCACCCACGCGAGACTTGTTTCGTGGTCTTTCTGGACGTTTCGCGGCGTGTGGACGTCGCGTCGGCCGCAAACGGCGACGTAAACACTCGGAAGGTTCGTCCGCGAATCGGTAAGCCCGAGACAAAAGCCTACATCCTCGACGAGTCGCTCGACCTGCTCGGCGGTCTCGATCTTCAGGACCTCCTCGCGCCGCCACTTTTTGTCGCGGTAAAGCTCGGCATCCTCGGGGAGCGATTTCATGGGGATACGATAGCACGGGATTTGCGAATGTCGATTTGCGATTTGCGATCTCGTAATCCTATGATCTTCGAACTTCGATCTTTGATCTTTGATGTGCCGATAGAGTTGAGGTTCGGCTAATCCACGCTTACAGAATCACGAAACCCAAAGATTGACAGACGAAGATCAAAGTTCAAGAACGAAGATCAAAGATCGCAAATCGCAAATCGCAAATCGCAAGTGGCTCACTGTTGCGGTGCCGACGACTGGACGGTGATCAGCGATCCTTTATTGATCTCGAGGTCGTCCTTGCCCTGGACGACGACCGAACCGGCGCCCGCGCTGCCGCCGATGATCGCGCCGATCGCCGCGCCCTTTCCGCCGCCGAGGATCGCC
>JAKOSS010000489.1 GCA_029777145.1 Acidobacteriota bacterium
AAAGTCCGGTACGACTATACCGGCCGTTACGAGTTCAAGGACAAGCGTCTGAAGAGATTCGTCTTCTCGATCAAACTGAAATCATAAGCCGCGCCGACTCGGTATGAGTTACGCCATCCGGCGTGATCGAGACGAGTCCGGAGTTGGGAGTCGCGGGATTTACCCACTCGGTATGAGTTACGCCATCCGGCGTGATCGATTCCGTCAATCCCCAACGGCCGCAACCCAAATAAAGATCGAAAACACGTTTGCAGGTTAGGAAGAGGCGCTCTGCGCCCGCCTGACTCGGCGAATGCTCAAGCCAATCAGCGGACAGGAGTCGATTGCTGAACCTGGTTGCCGACCTCAAAGCCAACAGCGGGCGCAGAGCGCCTCGTCCCGACTTGCAAATGGACTGATGAGCGTGAACAACAGATCCGAAATCCCACATCCCCAATCCGAAATCGCAACTCCCAAATCCCAAATGTCCCGTCGCTCGCGCGACTCCGGGATTACTCGGGGCTGCGTTCCGTGGGCTCACGCCCACGGCTATGTCGATGCCGTCGCTCCGCGACTTGTTGACGTGCGATCTCAATGGTGTGCAGATTTGGCGGGAAGCGTTGAATCCGCGATCCGAAATCCCCATTCCCAAATGTCCCGTCGCTCGCGCGACGCCGGGAATACTCGGGGCTGCGTTCCGTGGGCTCACGCCCACGGCTATTTCGATGCCGTCGCTCTGCGACTTGTTGACCCGTCAAGGGCGGGATTTATCGCAAGAATCTTCCTGTCCTTTGTGTGGCTTTGTGGAATGGAACGATTTGTCCACTAAATCACACGAAGAACACGAAATGGCGGGCATCAGAGAGATAAATGCACGCGTCAGCATGCACCCGGCGGGCGGCATGACACTAGAGTCCAGATTGGCATTCCGAACACGACCTAAAGACGTCCCGGCAGAGACTCGTGGCGTCGCCCGAAGTACACTTAAGACGGGCTAACGCTCGGCCGGGCTAAATTCGCGGAAAGACGAGACTGACTTCGTTGATCTCGATCAGCTCCCTGATCCTTTCGACCGGTATCGTTCCGATCGCGACCGCCGAGCCGTTTGTCACAATGGTCCCGACGAACCCGGTGCTATTTAGCTTCTCAAACATTCCCGGACCACTGGCCGACAGCTTGATCTGCACCGAGGCGACGCCGTCGCGCACGTAGTCGCTCTCGTGGATCGCTGCCCCGGTTCGACCGTTCTCGATTTTGTCGAAAAGATCAAACACCCAAAAATGTAGCTTTCGGGCCGGTCTAAGTACTTCCTCCAATTCCCCGGGCGGCAACGGTTTCGCTTCGGTTCGCCACCGGCTGTTGTCATCACGAAAATTGTAGGCGATCACTCCTTTGGTACGAATCGGTCGTCCATTGAACAACGTGACGGTGAACCTGGATGCGCGCGCGGCAGCAACGGACGCCGCACGCAAAAGCGGATGCCCCGAAACCGCGGTTGCCGAGACAACCGAGCCCTTCTCATCGATCTCGACTTCAACCATTACGGTCCCCGAGGCGCGAACAGCCATTGCGGCCGCCGGATATTTCGGTTGCACGAGTTCGACCGCTTTCCCATTCACCACACCGCCCGAGACGACGCGAGGCACACTCGGCGATCTTGGGTTGACCTTCAATGTCAGCCCGGTGACGTTCGCAATCGGACGCGGCATATCGTACTGAGGTTCGTCGGATCCGTCGTCCTGAGGTTCATTGGGGACAAGGATCTTGGTCTGTTTGCCGTTCCCTCTAACCTGCTCGTCGACGGCGATGAAAGACGTAAACTCGGTCATGATCGAGTGTTTGAGCGCGATTTCGGTGATCTCAGACTGCGCGGCGGGCTTCAGGGTTTGAAATTGAGCGTCATCGTAGCTCGCGTCGTCTGCCGTCAGGTGCTCGATCCATCTCCGCGCCCACAACGAACCGAGGACCGCATTTTCCGGCTGTGATTCCGGCAGCGAGACGTCGATCTTGCGCTCGAATGGCTGCCCGTTCGACTTGCCGCGAAGCGTGATCGTTCCCGAAGCCGCCGTCGAATATCGGCCGAAAATGACGACGGGCTTTGCCGAGAAAAGATCGCCGATTCGGCCGGGAAGCACTTGAGTGACGGGCAGTCCGTTCCAATCGATCGAAATGTCGGTCAACAGAGGCGAGCGGATACGTTCATAGAATTTGCGGGCAGCCGCCGAACCATCGTCGGACAGCGAAATGTAGGTCGCTTCGCCGCGGCCGGCTTCGGCGATCCGGTCAAGCAGGAACCGATTCGTCGAGTTGCCGATCCCGAAGCTGAAAACGCGTGCATCGCTGTATTTCTGCACGGCGCCGATGATCTCGCGTTCATTGCCGACGAGGCCGTCGGTCATAAAACTAACGATCCGGACATGATCCGTCGAAGCGCTGGGTTTCAACGCGGCCTCGACGGCTTTCATCATTTCGGTGCCGCCGCCGGCTCCGTTACGTTCGAGGAATTCGCGAGCGACGTCGAGATTGTACCGGGTCGCGGGGACCGGTTCCGGGAAAAGGACATCGGTGCTTCCCGCAAAAGTGATGATATTGAATGTGTCATCCGGGTAGAGACCGTCGAGCGAAAGATTGATCGCTTCCTTCGCTTTCTCGATCGGAAACCCGTCCATCGATCCGGAAGAGTCCAATACGAAAACGATCTCTCTCGGCGTCACATCCTCGAACCGAAAGCTGTCAGGCGGCTGCAGGATCAGCGAGAAATAACCGCCGTCGGAACCGAAGTGTGTGAAGAGAGCGTCCTCGATCTTCTTGCCGGTCACGTCGTAGCGAAGCACGAAATCCTTGTTGGGGATCGTCGTTTC
>JAKOSS010000490.1 GCA_029777145.1 Acidobacteriota bacterium
CGACATGAACGTCGCCCGCACGAGCCAGCCGCTCGACGCTCCGAACCTCGTCGACGCGCTCGATTCGTATCTCAAGCGCAACGAGCTATCCGATCCGGTTCAGATGATCCCGTATCTGAAGGAAGTCTCGCTCGACGAGCGAATTCCTCTCATCGCCCGCAACCACGCTACACGCCTGATCGCGCAGATCGAGAAGGAAAGTAAAAAGTAAAAGGCAAAAAGTCGTGTGAACTCTTTGCCCTTCCCTTTTCGCCTTTTCCCTTTTCCCCTTTTCCCCTTTTCCCCTTTTCCCCTTTTCCCCTTTTTCAACTACCTGATGTACGAACTGGGTACCGGAAAATCGCCTGACAAACCGTACTGCGTGGTGGCGGTGAATCCGAGCCGCGAATACTGAATATGCCAGGTTCCATCCGACGGACGATATACGGCAACATCGGTCTTGCCGTCGCCATCGTAATCACCCGGTACCGGGATGTCGCCCAAGGCACCAAGTTGAGCCATCAAACGCCATGAACCGTCATCGCGCCTGACCTGCCAAAAGCCATAGCCCGTCAGGTAAAGCGTGATCTCGGAACGTCCGTCGCCATCCCAATCTCCCGGCACCGCGACGTCCGAAAAATACCAACCGCCAACCACGTGTTCCACGTTACCGTTCGAACTCTCAAGAATATACCATTCGGAAAATGGACCATTCGGGCGAAATACGGCGATATCCGCCTTCGAGTCTCCGTCATAATCCGCAACGACGGGCTTGTCGGTCGCGATACCAAACTGCTGAATTATCGTTCCGCCCGAAGTTTGAATGAACCAAGTACCCGTCGACTCTCGGAAGACAGCCGCATCCGCACTTCCATCGCCGTCATAATCCGCCGGAACCGGAGTATCGGTCGCGTAACCGAATTGGAATGAGTAAAACGTCGAGTCCTCGCTGCGCAAGATCCACCAATAACCGGCATCCGGATTGCCCGGCTGAATCGGCGGCCCTGACCGATAAACCGCAATGTCCGTAGTTCCGTCACCCGACCAATCCGCGGGCACGGGAGTATCGGTCGAAATACCGAAACTTTGAACGAGATTCCCGTCACGGCTCCGATTCAACCACCAAGTCCCATCATTCGGACGGAAAATCGAGATATCTGTTCGGCCGTCGCCATCAAAATCGAACGGCGCGCGAAAACTTGCGAAATTCCCGCCCTGAAGCCGCGCGATCCCGATTCGCGGTGTTCCGTACTGGTCCCCGAAATGAGTGAATTCGCCCCCGATGATGATCGATCCGGACGATTGCACGGCGATCGCACGGACTCCCTCATTCGGATATGTTACCGGGTTGAATGTCGGATCTATCGCACCCTCCGGCGTGATCCTCACGATCCTCGGCCTGAAAATCCCCCGATACTCCGCGAAGTAGCCGCCGACAAGAATTCCGCCGTCTCTATCCAGCGCCAAAGTAACCGGACTGACTCCGTTGAATCCGGTACCGACGTTAAACAAAGCATCGAACTCTCCCGTCGGCAACAGACGCGCGACTCCGGGACTGGTGAAAGTGCTGTAGCCGTTGAACCAACCCGTGACGAGGATCTTCCCGTCCGCCGGCTGGATGTCGATGTCATAAACCGTGCCGCTGAAACCGGTCCCGCCGTTTACGGTGAACGGAGCATCGGTCGCGCCGGTCGTCGTCAGGCGAACCATGTTGTTGATCCCGTTGACGCCGTTGAACTCATCGAAGTATCCACCGACAAGGATCTTCCCGTCGGCCTGGACGAGGACTTTCTCAACTCCGCAATTGCACGGCGCACCGGTTGCGACGAAAGTATTGTCGATCGATCCATCCGGATTCAGGCGCGCGATCCGGTTGTGGCCGGAAACACCGTTGACGGCGTTGAAATAACCCCCGATAACGATCTTGCCGTCAGCCTGGACGGCAATCGACCTGACGCCGAACGTACTGGCCGAAAATGTGTTGTCAATGCTGCCGTCAGAGTTGAGACGGACAAAGCCTGTATTCGGTACGCCTCCGAAATTGTTGAAATTTCCGCCGACGAGGATCTTTCCGTTCGGCTGCACGGCGATCGCGTCTACGGCCATATCGAAATCACCTTCGCCCTGCCCGGGGAAGAAACTCGTGTCCGTCGTTCCGTCGGGCTTGAGCCTCGTCAATCGTTGACGCAATGCCGAGTTCGCACCATAAAAATCGCCGCCGACCAGGATCTTGCCGTCAGGCTGGATCTCGATTGCGTTGACCGTTCCGGGCAAGCCGATCACGGGCTCGAAGTCGGCGTTGACGATCCCGCTCGGCAAGAGTCGGCTGAAACTCAATTGAGACTTGCCGTTGATCAATGTGTATCCGCCCGCGACAAGCAGATCGTTTCCCTGAAGACCGATGACCGTGATCGGCCCGTTCGTACCGACGCCGACTGAATATGCGGGATCGACCGAACCGTTGGCCGACAAGCGCGCGATCGCGTTCCGCTGAACGATGCCGTCATCAAAATACGCGGAACCGCCGGCGGCAAGGATTCGACCGACGCGGTCGATTGCGAGCGACTCGATCGGTGAGTTGACGGCAACGGGCGACACAAACGATGCGTCGTATGCGCCCGAGGAATCGAGTCGGGCTATCCGATGGGCCGTCGCTCCGTTGAATTCATCGAACAGACCGCAGATCAATATCCTCCCGTCAGCCTGAACGACGATGTCCAGAACGCCGTTTGAAGGCCCGGTTCCGCCGTTGGTGGTGAAGGCTTCATCGAACGTGCCGTCGGAATTGAGCCTCGCGAGATGCGACGCAGCATGGGTACCGACCTGCGTGAACGGGCCGCCGACCAGGATCTTGCCATCGCTCTGCACCTCGATCGTCTTCGTCGACGTGTTGAAACCGCCCTGTAAATTCGTATTGAAATCCGTATCAAGTGATCCGTTCTCGTTCAGGCGAGCAAAATAGCCGACAGAAACACCGTCGTACTGGGTCGTGTTGAAGCTCGCGATCAGGATCTTGCCGTCGGGTTGGACCGCGATGTCGTCGATCTCTCCGCTCGGTCCGCTGCCCGGAACCAGTCCGATGAAGGACCCGTCGAGCGAACCGTCCGGATTGAGGCGCGCCAGATATGATCGCAACTCCGTTGGCCCTGTATCTCCGAACGTACTGAATGCTCCGCCGACGAGGATCTTGCCGTCGGGTTGGACCGCGACGGCTCTTACTTCACCGTTGCATCCCACCGAATTGAAGCCCGCACCGCGGCCGATGTTAAAG
>JAKOSS010000491.1 GCA_029777145.1 Acidobacteriota bacterium
CAGTGATCTGAGCTCTTCGGGATCGACGACTCCGGGGCGGTTCGGGCGGGTCGTGAAGACCGTCACCGAGGAATTCGCGGCCCTATTTGCGACCGGCATTTCATCGGTACTTACCTCCTTCGATTCCGCGTTGACGGCGGCGTTCGAGATCCGCTCGATCTCTTCGCGTTTGGCGTTGTTCCGCGCCATTTGCTCGATCGCGTCGACCTCTTCCGACGCCGAGAATCCACCGCAATCGACCATCGCTTTGACGACCTGCTGTCGTTGCCACGATTCGAACTCCGGGAGAACTTCGCGGAGCACGGGAATCGCCCGCGGATCGCGTTGTGCCCCGAGCGCTTCGACGGCAGCCAAGATGAATCCTCGGAACTCGTAACTGTTTCTGAATTCGGCGATGTCCGGAACACTGCCGTTCGTGTTCGACTGTGCGGTGCTGGCTTCGGTCGGCTTGAGCATCGCACGGTTGTTGATGACGGCGATCAGCCCGGGAACGGCTTCCGGAATGCGGAATTCCTTGATCGCGGCGATCAGCGCGCGGCGGGAACCGGTGACGTCGTTCGCCCAGTTCGCATCGTCGAGCCACGGCAGCATCGCGCGGACGACCTCTTCTTTCTTGATCGACCCGGACGTCGTCAGATTCCTGATCGCGGCACTGCGGACGGTCTTGCTGCTGCTCCCGAGCAATTCGATCATCCGGTCAGTGTATTTCCCTTCGGGTGAATAACGGATGATCGTCGTCAGTCCCGTGTACGTTTGTCCGTTGACGCGAAGATCGTGGAGCGACTCGTCGCCGAGAAGCGTCATGTACCATTCGTCGCGGCCGGGAAAATCGCCGCCCTGAACGAGCGCGTCCATCGCGAGATCGCGGTTTCCGGGCTTTTGGGACTTGTCTTCGACGATCGCCTTCAATTCATCGCGCCACTTGGTCGCTTCGAGCTGATCGTTCGTATCGAGCGCGTGCTGGTAATAGGCCCAGCGGGCGAGCGTCTGGGAAACCGGCTGCGTGGTCGCGTTCACCATGCGGTTGAGGATCGGTTCGGCGGTCGACCAGTCGACCTTCGCGAGCGCGAGAAGTTCGGACTGATTCGTTACATAGTCGTTCTCGTCGCGGACGGTCTGTGCGACGCGGGCCAGTTCACTGCTGAAATACGGGCTGTTGTATGTCAGCCATTTCTTGACCGAATCGCGCCAGTCGCGCTCGAGTTTGCGATTCGACATCTCGTCGTCGTAGAGACGTTTGACGAAGTCGATCGCGTCCTTGTTTCCTTTGAAGGTGTCGAGAAACTCGGTCAACCGCGCGGGATCGTCGCTGATCGCCGACATCAGTCGGTCGACCGTTCGGTCGGACGGTTTCGGGATGTAGTTCTGGGTCTGGTCGGTTTGGCTCTGGCGGAGCCAATAGGCCATCAGGTCCTCGATCGGAGCGTCATCGGGCGGCGGTTTCGTCGGATCGTAGAACTCGGGCGGCCGATTCTCGGAGACGACCTTGAAATACGGGTTCGGAGGCGCCGGAGCCGGAAGCTTGCTGAGTTTTTCGACAAGATTTTCGTCGGCCCTCGAGCGCGGCGAGAACGCGACGAGGCCAAGGATCAAAAGCAACGCACATAACGCGACCGACGCCAGGAATCGTTTCATAAAAGCCAATCCTCGATGGCGGAATTATCCTTCCAAAAAGCCGAAAACGCAACAAATTCCTCGTGTCGACGCAAACTCGTTTCCGATCCGTCCGCCACACACAAGAACGGATGGAAGGGCATGCATTTGCTTACCGCAGCAACGATACATTTTGGAATGCGGATTTGGGATTTGGGATTTGTCCAACGTCGGGTCCGAACGTCAACAAGTCGCAACGCGACGGCATCGAACTAGATACTGTCTTGATAATCAAGATACAAGCCGTGGACGTCAGTCCACGGTACGGCACGAAAAAGGATCCCCGAGTCGCGTCAGCGACAAAGCATTTACGATATTCGAATGCCGATTTGCGATTGGCCTCTCCATTTGGGATTTGGGATTGCGGAGTTCGGATTGGTCGAAGGTCGAGGCGCGGTTGGAGTTCGGGCACGCCGAAACGAGTTGGCCACTAATTTCACCCAACCTTAAATACACATTTGCAGGTCAGGAAGAGGCGCTCTGCGCCCGCTTTCCTCAGAAATCCGAGATCCGGAAGGGCCGAATTCGCCGAAGGCGATAGCTAATAAAGCACGAGGTGCAGCGAAGCAAACCTCGGGTGCGGATCCGAATCGGAGTCCCGTCGCTGAAGGCGACATGCGGCGCGTCGGACCTTCGATCGCCAAGCGGGAATCGCGCGTGAACGCGCAACTCATGCGATTTGACGAAATCCCAGATCCGAAATGTGCCGTCGCTGACGCGACTCCGTGATTTGTTGGGCTGCGTTCCGAGGACTGACGTCCACGGCTACACGATGCCGTCGCTCCGCGACTTGCTGATGTGCGGATCCAACGGTGAACGGTTGTCGTCGGGTCGCAATTTGAAATCCGCAATCGAAAATCCAACATCGAAAGGGCCGCCTGAAGGCGGAACTCCAAACATCCACACTCCAAAATCCCGAATCCAAAATGCGATGTCGCTCCGCGACTTGCTGATGTGCGGATCCAACGGTGATCGATTGTCGTCGGTTCGCAAGCGAAAATCCAAAATCGAAAATCCAAAATCGAAAGGGCCGCCTGAAGGCGGAACTCCAAACATCCACAATCCAGAATCCCAATTCCCAAATGAAAAAGGGGCCGCCCCGAAGGACGGCCCAAACAGTCATTATTCGATAAAAAGGGAACTTACGCGGAAGCGGCTTCTTTCTTCTTCTCGCGCTTGATGCCGCCGATCTGGACGAGGTTGTCGCCCTTGATGTTGTTCTTGTCGAGAACCATCTGCTGATAAAGCTTGCGCATCATCTGCATTTCCTCGGCGGCGGTCTTCGGACCTTCCATGTCCGGCTTGTTCGGACGGGTCAGGTCAACCTCGTTGAGCGTCAGGCCGTGCGACTTGTCCGCGAGAGGAACTTCCTTGCCGCGGGCGAAGATCTCATGACGGCCATGATCCTTGTACCATTGCGCGACGGTCGCGTTCTGGTGCATGTGCTCGATGATGTTTCTCCAGCCGATGCCCGTGTTGTAAGCGCAGAACGAGATCTCGCCTTCCTGAGTGCCGTACGGGATGATGCACATCTCGGTGCGGCGGAAGTCATAGTTGAAGAGGTCCTGGAACCACATTCCGGCGATGAACAGGAAGTTCCACGGATCGGAGCGGCGTTTCGCAATGTCTTCCATCGTCCGCGATCCGTCGACCTTTCCGTAGTTCTTGCC
>JAKOSS010000492.1 GCA_029777145.1 Acidobacteriota bacterium
AACGCGATAAACCGTGCCGAAAGCGGCGACGTGATCGTGCTCGACGCCGGCGCGACGTACAACGAGATAGTCCTGCCGAACAAGGCACTTGGCGACTTTGTCACGATCCAAAGCTCGGCGATCGCGCAGCTTTCGCCCGATACGCGCGTTTCGCCGCAGCAATCAAGATCGATGGCGCGGATCACGACGCGCGGCGGCGGGAAATCGGCGCTCGCGACCGAAAACGGCGCCAATCATTACCGGTTTGTCGGGATCGAATTCGTGCCCTCGACGAAGGATTACGTCTACAACCTCGTTTATCTCGGCGCGAATTCGGACAGACTCGCGGACGTCCCGCACGACTTCGAATTCGACCGCTGCCTCTTCCGTTCGACCGCGTCCGGCGTTACCCGCCGCGGCGTCGGGCTCAACAGCGCGAACACCGTCATCAAGAACAGTTACTTTGAGGGATTCGCGTATCCCGAACAGGAAACGCAGGCGATCTGCGGCTGGACCGGCACGAAGAACGTCAAGATCATCAACAATTATCTCGAGGGCGGCGCCGAGAACGTGATGTTCGGCGGATCTGATCCGGCAAGCGCCGAACTGATCCCGCAGGACATCGAGATTCGCGGGAACCGCTTTAACAAACCGCAGGCGTGGAAAGGGAAAAATTCGCTGAAATGCCTGTTTGAGATCAAGAACGCGAAGCGCGTGCAGTTCACCGACAACTTTCTCGAGAACAATTGGGTCGGGACGGCGTTCCGCATCACCGTCCGGAATCAGGAAGGCAAAGCGCCGTTCAGCACGATCGAGGACGTCGTCATCAAGAACAACGTCATCCGCGGCGCCGGCGAGGGCATCAACATCCTCGGAAAGGACGACACCTACCCGAGCAAGACCCTGAAGAACCTCTCGATCGCGAACAATCTCTTTCTCGACATCGGCGCGCCGGGCTTTGAAGGCGGCGGATACTTCGTCCAGATCGCCGACGGCGAGAACATCCTGATCGCCAACAACACCGTCTTCAACGGTGGCAACACGGCGACGCTTTACGGCACGCCGCCGCGAAACTTCGTCTTCCGCGACAACATCGTCGGTCACGGAAATTACGGCATCCACGGTCTCGCCGACATCCGTTCGGCCGCGAGCCGCCAAATGTTCCGCAACAACGTCATCGTCAACAACCGCCGCGTCGGTTCAGGCGACACTTCGTATCCGTCCGGAAATTTCTTTGTTCAGGATGTTTCGAACGTCGGATTCGTGAGCGCGGGAACGAAGAACTATGCGCTCGCCGCGAACAGCCGGTTCAAAGGCAAATCAACGACCCGCGGAGACATCGGATGCGACGTTTCGCTCATCCCGTCAAACTGATCCCGGGTCACTCGTCAGAAATCATCTTCGAGAAACGGCTTTCTGAGGTGAATGGCCCTCGAAAAGACCGATCAATCCAAATCCTCAATCGGAAGGATTTAGCCGCGGATGACGCGGATTACGAGGATAAGTCGGAAACATTCATTGAGTTTCCGCGTTGATCCGCGTCATCCGCGGCTAAATTGTTCCGGTACGCCGGTTCGCGATTCTCAACCCAACTTCCTGAAAAAATCGATCCAATCCCGACGGACGCGTTCGAAGCTGTATTTCGCGACGTCGTCCCGCGCGCTTTTGATGATGCCGGCCGCGAGTTTCGGGTCTTCGAGCAATCGGATCGCGGCCTCCGCCAATCCTTCCGGCGACAATGATTCGACGAGCAATCCGTTGCGTTCGTTCTCGACAATGAACGGGATCCCGCCGGTCGCGTACGTCACGACCGGAAGTCCGGCCGCGAACGATTCGATGATCGAGAGCGGCATGTTATCGACGACCGAAGAGTTGAGAAAGACATCGGCGCGGTCGTAAAGCGACGGCATCTCGGCCGGTTCGACGCGGCCGACGAACTCGACGTTCCCGAGTTCGAGATCGTCCGCAAGTCCTTTCAATTCGGGTTCTTGCGAGCCGTAACCGGCGACGATCAGGCGCGCGTCAGGGAAGCGTTCGCGGATGATCCGAAACGCACGCAGGCAATCGGCGACGTTGTAATGCGGTTCGAAATTGCGGTTGGAGAGAAAGACGGGCCGAAGCGGATCGCGTTTTCGGAACGCAAAACGGTCGGCGTCGACAAAGTTGAAGATCGCGTCCGCCTTGATGCCGTGCCCGGCGAAGATCTTGACGAGAAACTCCGACGGGACGACGACGCGTTGGAAACGCCGCATCGTCGGAAGCGACGTCTGCGGCCACTGTTCGATGTGCTCGCGGAGCTCGCCGCTGTGGTAATTGAGGACCGCTGGAACGCCGAATATCCGCGCGACGATGAGCGGCGGAAGCGTCGCGATCACATAGCCGGTCATTCCCGCCGAAAAAACGTGGACGACATCCGCGGTCGGAACTTTGATCAGGAGCGAGAACCAGAATCGTATCGAGGCTGCAACCGTGCGCAGATATTTGATACCGCTGAACGGCGTCGGCGGATCGTTCGGCAGGAACGAGAGTTCGATCTCAGGATTGCCGTCGAAGGCCTCGATCAGACGGCGCGCCTGGATCGCCTGGCCGCCGATCTTATCCGGCGACGGCGCGACGATCAGCACGCGTGTTCTGGTTTCGTTTCCATCGTTCATACGCCGTAAAGTTCGAGTGTCCGCCGCAGCTGCGCCGCGCACGAAAAATCGGCCTCAACAACCGCGTGTCCGCGTGCGCCGAATTCTGACGCCTTTTCCCGATCCTTCAGAAGTTCAAGCAGACGTTCCGCAAGTGCCGCATCGTCACCGGCCGCGACCAAATATCCCGTTTCGCCTTCCGTGATCGATTCGGCGGCGCCGCCGACGCGCGTCGCAACCACCGGCAAACCTGCCGCCATGTATTCGAGGATCGAGTTTGAAAACCCTTCGTGATCGCTCGTCAAAACGCCGATCGCGCTCGCCGCGAGCAGATCCGGAACGCGTTCGCAGCGTCCGATCAGATGAACGCTTTTTTCGATCCCGAGTTCCGCCGCGAGCGCCTCAAGCTCGTCACGCAATTCGCCTTCGCCCGCAAGCACGAAATGTACGTCCGGCAATTCCGCCAAAACTCGTTTCGCCGCACGGACAAACATCGGCTGGTTCTTCACCCGATGGCGCAGATTCGCGACGAGAGTCACGATCGGGACTTTTTTCGGAAGCCCGAGCGATTCGCGGATCGCGACCGTGTCGTGCGTCTTTGGTTTGAGCCGATCGAGATCAACGCCGTTGTAGATCAGGTCGGTTTTGTCGGTACCGATCCCGCGTCCGGCCAAATAATCGCGGACCGAGGCCGAATTGACGACGATCCGGTGCGCTTGCTTGAACGCGAATCCCTCGACCGCGTCCTGCGATCGCGAACGCATCCCGCCGGTTTCCCTTTTCGACGCGATCCGCAGTTCGGTGCCCGCGAGACGCGCGGCGGCCATTCCAAAAACGTTCGTGTAGAAATCGTGCGAATGGACGACGTCGATCCGGTTCTCGCGCAGGAATCGGACGAAACGGCGGATCTGCGACGCAAAATTCAGATCGTGGAACGACGTCAGCCGAAACTCGACGATCT
>JAKOSS010000493.1 GCA_029777145.1 Acidobacteriota bacterium
GAATCGGCCGGCGATGATCGGATTCGAACGACGAGCACTGATCGAGAATTCAAACATCCCGATGGAACGGATCGCCAAGTTCGCCACGATCGAGGTTGACGCTGACGGCAATCTCGTACACGTCGTCGAAAAACCCGAAACCGTCGAACCGGACGCGCTCGTTTCGATGAATGCGTGGCTTTTCGATCGCACGATCTTCGAAGCCTGCCGGAGCATCGGTTTGTCGCCACGCGGTGAGTACGAACTCACGTCGGCGGTACAATTTGGGGTTGATCATTTGAACGCTCCGATCGCTTTCGTGCGATCGAGCGAGGGAGTTCTTGATCTTTCGAGCCGCGCGGACATCGGGACCGTGAGCGGTAAGCAGTGAGCTTTGGACAGTGGTCAGGTTGCTGCGAGTGGGAGAGCGGGAGAATGGGGAGTGGGCGATCGGGACAGTGAGCAGTAAGCGGTGAGCAGTGAGCAGTAAGCAGTGGTCAGGTTGCTGCGAGTGGGAGAGCGGGAGAATGGAGGAGTGGGCGATCAGCTTTCCGCTATTCGTTATCAGTTTTCAGCTATTTCGGAGCAGTGGTCGGTGGCCAGAAGTCAACGGTGATCGCTCTCCGCTATTCGTTATCAGTTTTCAGCTACTCCGGAGAAAGCCGACTAGCCGCGCATGGAGTTGGTGGCTTCGCTGACACGGATTCTACGGATATGACGGATTGCCACTGATCTGAACAAATCCGTGCCTATCGGTGCCATCCGTCTCATCCGTTTTCCCGTGGACAAGTGTTGGAATAACCGATCGCAAATCGCAAACCTAAACGTAATATCGAAAATGCCCTTCGTTCCCGGTCGAATTGAAGTCCTCGGAAAACACACCGACTATTGCGGCGGCGAGAGCATCGTATGTCCGATCGACCGCGGATTCAGATTCGATTTCGAGCCCGGAAACGATCGACACATCCGACTAACCAATCTGGATCGCGCGGAAACAGTTGAATTCGATCTCAATAACATCGAGAAACGTGGCGGTTGGGGCGACTATGCGATCGAGGTCGCGGCTCGCCTGAGATCCAATTTCGGCGATCAGTTCCACCGCGGCGTGAACCTCGAATTCCGCAGTGATCTGCCGTCCGCCGCCGGACTTTCAAGTTCGAGTGCACTGATGATCATGATCTTCAACGCACTTGCCGACGCGAACGGGCTGCGGGAATCCGAGATCTTCCAGAACAACATCGTCGACGAACTCGACTTGGCGGAGTATCTCGGCTGCGTGGAGAACGGACAGTCGTTTCGCGGACTCAAAGGCTCGGCAGGAGTCGGAACGTTCGGCGGAAGCCAGGATCACGCGGCTATTGTCGCAGGTCAAAACGGATCATTGACGCGCTTCGCGTTCGGTCCTTTGCGGAAGATCTGCGAACTCGCATTTCCGGATCAATATTCCTTCGTGATCGCATCGAGCGGCGTCGTCGCCGAAAAGACCGGGGCCGCTCGCGAGAAATACAATCGGGCGTCGAAGCTGGCGTCGACGATTGCCGACGCTTTTGGTGAGGGCAGGACACTTGCGCAGTTGATCGGCGAGATCGGGATCGATGAACTCGAGCGATTGATCCGCGGTCGCGAGTTTTCGTATCCCACCGGCGATTTGCTCAATCGTGTCCGGCAGTTTTACGAGGAAAGTTTCGAGATCATACCCGCGGCTTCGAATGTGATCGAAGAAGGGCGTATCGAATCAATCGGGGAACTCGTTGACCGCTCGCAGAAGAACGCTGAAACGCTTCTCGGAAACCAAGTCGAAGAGACGATCTTTCTGCAGCGATCCGCACGCGACCTCGGTGCGATCGCAGCGTCCGCCTTCGGCGCCGGCTTTGGCGGAAGCGTGTACGCGATCGTTGGAAAGGACGACCGCGATCGGTTCATCCACGCGTGGGGCGATTCGTACCGCGCCCGGTTTCCGGGCCTAAAATCGGAGTTTTTCTAACGCCACCGCCGGGATTCCATTGCCAACAAGGAATACGCAACCTTATTCTTAGCGAACTCGTACGTTCGCTTTCGTTGTATGTTCGTTCAGACGTCCGGCTCACCGGAAATAGTCGGGCGGACGAAGTGGTTCTTCTCCGGTTCTGCAATCACTCGTCTTGGGCCGTTTCGCTATTGCAGGAAGGACATGTTGCTTGAAGCTGCTTTTTTGTCGAACATATCTGGGATGAATTCACCATCTACAACACCCAAAAACCTACTGCGCAGGACCTTCAGAATGTATCTCTTCGTCGGCGTCCCTGCATTGCTCATAGGAGTATTTCTCCTCGGCGTGATGGGGCTCTTGAGCCTCGTGAGCGTGAACGGATTCATTATTCTTGGACTCGGAGTCGTTGTTACCATCAGCGGTCTGCTCGGGATTCTGCTCGTGTTGGTCTTTGTCGCCGGTCGTCATCAGGTTGACGAAGTGGATGGGCTACTGTCAGGCAAGACGCTGATCGCGCATTGGAGTTACCAGATTGACGAAAACAATCAACCGAACGCAGGATACGTTTACATCGGCGCGAAAGGGATTTACAAAGACGGGATCTACCACTACTTTGTCGGACGGTCCCGACGTCTGATCGCGGTCACATTCGAAGCAGGAATTCCGGCGAGTTTGCGATTCGTCTATGAGGTCTTCAGCCGGCCCAACAGTCGCTCGTCGGCCTGGTCGTCGCAACGGAACCACCTTAACGTGCCGATTCCGCCGGACAAGGAAGCCGAGGCGCGTCGCGTCGCCGAAGAGTTTTCCCGTAAAATTGCGGGTTCGGAAAACGTGCCCGACTCGGTCACGGGTTTGTCGACTTGAACTTACGACGATTCTGGGCGATTATCACCGTGCCGCGACCCTGATAGCCACCTCCGGGCTGTAATCGAATAATCGACAAACGACGTGCGAGAACTCCATTTGCAGATTCGCAGCGCACGTCGGCAAATCGATTTGGTAAAGACAATTGGCGTCTCTTGATCAGCGAATTGCGCGAACGAACATCGGGGAAGTTTCATAGTTTTTCAGAATTCAATTGAAGGTATTTCAAATGCAGCGAAGAACGTTAACCCATGAATTGCTTGCCGAGTTTTTCGGAACGTTTATCCTGATTCTCGGTGGCGACGGTGTCGTCGCAAACGCCGGGCTTGCGCCCAGACTAGCCTCGAACGGTTACGATTGGAACTCGATCGTTTGGGGTTGGGGACTGTCGGTAATGATCGCCGTTTACGTCGCCGGCGGTGTCAGCGGCGCCCATTTGAACCCTGCGGTCACCCTTGGTCTCGCCGCAAAACGCGGATTTCCGTGGAAAAAGGTCGCGCCGTACATGTCGGCGCAAATTGTCGGAGCCTTTGTCGGGGCATTGGCCGTATATCTGGTCTATCGCGACGGTTTGATCGCGGCCGGCTTGCCGAACGTCTGGTCGACCGGACCGGGATCGGCGTTCGGTCAGGCTTATTGGGGCGCAGCCGGATCCGCGAGCGGTGCAGGATACTCAATGCTCACGACGTTCGTCGCCGAGGTCGTGGGGACAATGATGCTCATGTGGGGAATTCTGGGCTGGGGCGATTCGGCAAATAACAACGGTCATCTCGGCGCGTTGGTCGTCGGGTTGGTCGTTGTTATGATCGGACTGACGCTCGGCGGTCCGAGCGGCTACGCGATCAATCCGGCACGTGATCTGGGCCCGCGGGTCGCCGGATTCTTTGTCGGGACGAAGGACCTGTTCGGCGGTTCCTACTGGTTGCTCGTTCCGATCATCGGGCCGCTCATCGGATCCGTTCTTTCGGTGATCCTTTACGATTTTTTCATCACGCGCGGGCTGAAAGCCGAGCCGGCCGAAACTCAGAGCTAGGAGACTACAATGCCAAAATTTGCAGCCGCGATCGACCAGGGAACGACCAGTACGCGGTTCATGATCTTCGATCATTCGGGAAACGTCGTCGCGATCGACCAGATGGAACACGAGCAGATCTTCCCGAAACCGGGCTGGGTCGAACACGATCCCTTGGAAATATGGGCGCGGACTCAAGGAGTCATTGCCGGCGCTTTGACGAAGGGAAACATCGATCCGGCGGAAATCGCTTCGGTCGGCATCACCAATCAGCGTGAAACGACGGTTATTTGGGAGAAAGCGACCGGTCTGCCGATCTGCAACGCGATCGTATGGCAGGATACGCGGACTGACAAGATCTGCAACGATCTTGCGGCCGACGGAGGTCAGGATCGCTTTCGTGCGAAGACGGGACTTCCGCTCGCGACCTATTTTTCCGGACCTAAGATCACGTGGATCCTCGACAACGTCGAAGGCGCCCGCGCACGCGCGGAAAACGGCGAACTTCTGTTCGGAAACATCGATACGTGGGTGATCTGGAATTTGACCGGCGGGACGAACGGAGGTGCCCACGTCACGGACGTCTCAAATGCGTCGCGGACGATGCTGATGAACCTCGAAACGCTCGATTGGGACGATGACATCCTTGGCATCATGAATGTCCCGAGAGCGATGCTGCCCGCGATCAAAGCTTCCAGCGAGGTGTACGGCAAGGCGGTCGGAACGCTGGCGGGAATCCCTGTCGCCGGCGACCTGGGAGATCAACAGGCCGCGCTATTTGGACAGGCTTGCTATGACGTCGGAGAAGCGAAGAATACCTACGGCACGGGCTGTTTCATGCTGCTCAATACCGGAACCAAAGCGGTTCAGTCGGAAAACGGACTGCTGACGACCGTCGCATATAAGATCGGCAACGAGCCGGCGGTTTACGCTCTCGAAGGTTCGATCGCGATCGCCGGAGCGCTCGTTCAGTGGCTTCGCGACAACCTCGGGTTGATCGGTCATTCGTCCGAAGTCGAAGCGCTGGCGATGTCCGTCGAAGATAATGGCGGGATTTATTTCGTCCCGGCGTTTTCGGGTCTCTTTGCACCTTATTGGAAGAGCGACGCCCGCGGTGCGATCGTCGGGATGACGCGGTACGTCACGAAAGGACATTTCGCCCGAGCGACGCTCGAAGCGACGGCGTTTCAAACACGCGAAGTGCTCGACGCGATGAACAAGGATTCGGGCGTCGAACTGACGGCGCTCAAGGTGGACGGCGGAATGGTTTTCAATGAATTGCTGATGCAGTTTCAGTCGGACATTCTCGGCGTTCCCGTGATCCGCCCGACCGTTTCGGAAACGACGGCGCTTGGCGCCGCATACGCTGCCGGATTGGCGGTCGGCTTCTGGAAATCGTACGACGAGCTCCGCGCGAACTGGGGCAAGGACAAGGAATGGGATCCGATGATGGATCCGGAACATCGCGAAGCGCAGTACCGCAACTGGAAGAAGGCGGTCACGCGGACATTCGATTGGACTCATTAAGTTCGGGAAGTTTAGGAATTTGGGGAAGTTTGGGAAGAGCCTGTCAGTACCGCCTGCGTGAGCGGGGCGGGAATCGAAGTTCAAAGTCCAGAGTAAACGTCTACCCGCGCCATGCACGTTTACTTCGTGTGAAAGTTTTGAAAGTTGCGAAAGTTTGGAAAGCGAGTAATCCCGAATGTATGATTACTTCGCGGCGAAACTTCGTGCCCTATGTGTCTATGTGGTTAAGTAAGTTTTGAAAGTTTAGGAAGTTTTGAAAGTTTAGGAAGTTTGGGAAGAGCCTGTCAGTACCGCCTGCGTGAGCGGGCGGGAATCGAAGTTCAAAGTCCAGAGTAAACGTCTACCCGCGCCGTGCACGTTTACTTCGTGTGAAAGTTTTGAAAGTTGCGAAAGTTTGGAAAGCGAGTAATCCCGAATGTATGATTACTTCGCGGCGAAACTTCGTGCCCTATGTGTCTATGTGGTCAAGTAAGTTCTGAAAGCTTAGGAAGTTTTGAAAGTTGGGGAAGTTTTGAAAGTTTAGGAAGTTTTGAAAGTTTAGGAAGCGATGCAGAACGCGCACGAAGTAAGCGTGCCCGGCGCGAGTAGACTTATTGCCCTTCAACTTTTTATTTCTTGCTTCGACGACCGCCCGCTCACGCAGGCGGTACTGACAGGCTCTTCCTAAACTTCCCCAACTTCCTAAACTTCCTAAGCTTCCCCAACTTCCTGAACTTTCTTCCGTTCAAGCGTCTTCAGCATCTCGCGGATGTCGTGCACGCCTTTGTACGAAACATACGCGGTGACGAAGATGTACCAAACGACGGCAGCGCCCGTCAGGATCATCCAAAAGTAAACGATCATACTTTGGCCCTCCTTGGCTTCAGCATCGAGAAAACGACCATCGCGAGCGCCGATCCGACGTACGCCGCGATCCC